>CALVAU010000055.1 GCA_944325615.1 Candidatus Gastranaerophilales bacterium
TATTTGTATATTTTGAAACATGAACAATACCTTTAATATCATGATCTACCGTTAAAATACTTACTTCTATTGGTACTGTGTCTATATTCTTTGCCATTTTATTTCCTTCTGTTCTATACCGAACCATCGAATTTTATAAACTTATATAAGTATAATATATTTCAATAAACATGTCCAGATGTTAAAATTTATCAAGATATATGCTTATGCATTCTTGAACCATAGGCTTCATGAACATCTACAATTGAAAGAAATGCTTTCGGATCAAACTCTTTTACCACTTCTTTAAGCTTTGCAAGCTCAAGTCTTGATACAACGCAATAGATAATTGTCTTTTCAGTTTTTGAATATCCGCCAATACCTTTCAAATAAGTTACACTAATTTCAAAACGGTCTATTAATTCTTGTCCAATATCGTAAGCTCTATCGCTTATAATTTCTACTGATTTAGATGAATTTAGACCTTCTAATACGATATCAATAACACGATAAGCAATAAAATAGGTAAGCACCGAATACATTGCCTTGTTCCATCCGAACACAAGACCTGCACCGAAATAGATAAAAACATTAAAGCCCATAATTATCTCACCGACTGAAAAGCCAAATCTTTTAGACAACACAAGTGACATAATTTCAGTACCATCTAGGGAACCTTCGTTTTTCAAAACAATACCAACACCTGTACCAAGTATAATTCCGCCAAAGACAGTTGCAAGAAGCAAATCATCCGTTATATGGTGGGCTTGAAAAATATTGATTCCAATTGCAAGCATACCTACTGCATATAAAGTTTGAAATACAAAATATTTACCCATTTTGGTAAATGCTAAAAGAATAAAAGGAATATTTATTACAAATATCAATAAACCTAAATTATATTTTGTTATATAACTCAAAATCATTGATATACCAACTATTCCGCCATCAATGATGTTATTTGGCACCAAAAAGCATTCCAAAGCAAATGCAGCTACAAATGCGCCTAGTGTCAGAAAAAATAACTTATTTAATAAAAATAAAAATTTTTCTTTTAACGTCAATTTTTTTTCAAGCATTATGAAACTTCTTTCTTTTAGTTTTTACCGGAATCGGTTTTTCTTATTGCAAGCAAATTGTTAATTTTAAATATTGTTTTTTTAGAAACTTCATCTTCTGTATTTTTATATCCCAGAATTCTTTCCAAATCTTGTTTTAGAGAGACCAAATCCTCATATTTTTTCAAAGTTCCGTCAAGCGCAACAGACACATCACCTGTTTCTTCAGAAACCACAAGGCAAGCAGCATCACTGGTTTCTGTCATACCAATTGCAGCTCTATGTCTTGTACCGTATTTCCAAGAAAGTTTCGGATCTTCCGTCAATGGTAACAAGACTCCTGCTGAAATAATCTTACTACCGTTTATTACAACAGCTCCATCATGAAGCGGGGTATTCGGGTGGAAAATTGTTAATAACAACTCTGTTGACAGATCTGCATTTAGTTTTGTTCCAACATCATAATATGTATTACTCAAATCACTTTGGAATACAATCAATGCACCTGTATGAGTTTTTGACAAAAATTTTACTGCCTCAATCAGCTCTTTAATGACATCGATTTGTTCATCTTTTGGATTATTTTTGCTGCCAAAAATTTTAGTAATAAAATCGACCTGACCAAGATATCCCAAAAATCTTCTCAATTCAGGCTGGAATATTACAATCAAACTTAATGAGACAAGAGTTACTATAGACTTTAAAAATACACCAAGTATTTTCAAGTCAAATCTTACAAGTACTTCTGAAAAAATCCACAAAAATACAAGGACAAAAGCACCTTTAACGAACTTTTCTGATTGAGTATTTTTAATGAACTTTGTATAAAACACCCACAAAATTACTGCAATCACAAGAATTTCAAGGACATTTGTTCCACTGAAGGACAAGTCCATCATTCCTACCTGCATTTGAAGATATTTTAGAAGTTCATTAAACATTATTTCATCAACCTATCCGGAACTACATCATGAGAAATTAAATCCTCTAGTGTCTCTCTATTTACTATAATATCAGATTTTGAATTATTTACAAGAACCATTTGAGGTTTTTGTACTCTATTATAATTTGAAGCCATTGAATAATTATACGCACCTGTATTATAAACGCATAAAATGTCACCTTCTATAGGCTCCGGAAGCTCAATATCTTTTATTAAAATATCTCCGCTTTCGCAAAATCTGCCAGCGATTGTTACAGTTTGTAAAGTTTGATTTTCCTTATGATTTGCAATTTCTGCTGAATACTGAGCTTGATACATTGATGGCCTTGGATTATCAGCCATACCGCCATCGATTGCTATGTATTTTTTGCCTTTCGGAACTTGTTTTGAACTACCAATAGTGTATAGAGTCACACCTGAAGTTGAAATTATACTTCTACCTGGTTCAATAAATAATGCAGGCAAGTCAATTCCATATTTTTTAACACTTTGATTAAGGCTGTTTATAATTACATCTGCAATTTCATAAGTAGAAGGCGGGCAATCATTTTCAGTATATTTTACGCCTAATCCACCACCAATATTTATTTCATCAAGTTTTAGAGCAAATTTTTCATCCAATCTTGCAATTTCTTTTATCAAAATTTCAATTTCATCTTGATATAAAAAAAAAAAAAAAATCTGAGAGC
>CALVAU010000056.1 GCA_944325615.1 Candidatus Gastranaerophilales bacterium
AAACCAATCTTTACCGATAGCCCTCATCGCATGAGCAATTGGCGCTTGGATATCAATTTGCCCTAACGGAACATTTCCTGTAAGCACAAGTGCTACACAAACATATAAAATAGTACAAATAATCAAAGTTCCCAAAATTGCAATGGGCAAATCTCTTTGCGGATTTTCAGTTTCTTCAGCAGTTGTAGAAATTGCATCAAATCCAATGTATGCAAAGAAAATCAAAAATGCGCCCATAAATACGCCTTCAAAACCGTTTGGTGCAATCGGTACCCAATTTTCAGGTTTTACATAAAACGCACCTACAGCAATGAATGATAAAATCATAAACATATTTACTGCAACCATAATACTTGCAAAACGAGTTGATTCTTTTACACCTTTAATCAAAAGCATTGTAAGCGCCAAAACTATAAATATTGCAGGCAAATTGATTGCAACCGGAATTTTATCAAACAAATACGGCATTTGTGTATGAGGATCAAGTCCGTATTTATCACAATATGAAAGCATAAATCTATAATCTGTTCTTAGCCAAAGCGGGAAATTAACAATAAATGAAGGCAACAGATGTTTAAAACCTTTTAGAAACTGAACAAAATACCCTGTCCATGCACATGCTACAGTAATATTTCCGATAGCATACTCTAGCATTAATATCCAGCCTACCATCCAAGCCATAAATTCGCCCATTGTTGCATAAGTATAAGTATAAGCACTACCAGCAACCGGAATCATTGCTGCTATTTCACTGTAACAAAGAGCTGAAAAGACACACGCAACAGCTGCCATTACCATTGAAATTATTATCGCAGGTCCAGCTCCAACTCCTTCAGGACCACCCTGAATTGCAGTACCAATGATAGTAAAAATCCCTGTACCTACAACCGCGCCTATACCTATGACTATTAAGTCAAAAACATTCAAAGATTTTTTCAGCTCAGACTTCTTGCTTGTCGCAATTAATTCATCGGGGCTTTTTTTCTTTAATGCATTTGATATTATATTTTTGATCATACTTCTTTCCATAGTTTATTTCGGCTTTCAAAATTTTGAAAATACTACATTTTTAATTCAAGTTTTCTTTGTTCAACTTTTTCAATATGAATTTTGTTTTCATTTTTTCTATTCTTAACAAAGCCGTAGAGTAAGTAAATCATTGCTCCTATTCCAAGCCATACAGGGAATAAAAGAGCTGAACTTGATGGCTGCATTGATTTATAAATCATCAAACCACCGCAGCAAATTATACCTAATGAAGGTAGTACAGGTGAAAACGGAACTTTAAAAGGTCGTTCTCTGTTTGGATCAGTTTTTCTCAAAATTAATACCGCAACACACACAACAATAAATGAAGTAAATGTACCATAGTTACACAATTCTGCAGCAACGTCAAGATTAAGTGTCAAAATTCCTATTACTGATAAAAGTCCGACTGTCCAAGTCAAAACATGAGGAGTTTTGAATTTCGGATGAAGTTTTTGGAATCTTTGAGATATAAAATGATCTCTGCTCATTGCATACAAAATTCTTGTTGCAGCCATTTCCATAACCAAAAGTACTGATGTAAGACCAGCTAAAGAGCCTATTGAAATAAGACCAGCCGCCCAGTTAAGATTTATCAGTTTCATACAATATGCCATTGGCGCTTTTAAAAACGCAGCAGGCACAGTAGAGCTAGTATCTTGCAAACCTGTTAATATCAAGGCTACAAGAACATATACAATCGTAGTTATTACAAGTGATCCAATAATACCTATCGGCAAATCCTTTTGAGGATTTTTGCATTCTTCTGCAGCCGTTGCAATTGCATCAAATCCAATATATGCAAAGAAAATTATAAAAGCACCTGCAAAAATACCAGCTGCCCCATGAGGCGCAAAAGGCACCCAATTATCAGGTTTTACATAAAAGGCTCCTGCAATTACAAAAAGCGCAATAACTGCCATTTTTACAACAACCATTATAGCTGTCATTTTGGCAGAATCTTTTGTACCTTTAACTAATATAGCCGTAGATAACAATACCATTATAATAGCCGGAAGATTTATACATATTGGCAAACCAAATAACGTCGGAACAAAAACATCAGGGTTTTCTGCAACGATTTTAGCTGCTGAAAAAGGATCATTCACAAGCCATACTGGCGGGTTTGCAAGCCAAGCGGGTAAAAATTTATCAAATCCGCTCAAAAATTGTACAAAGTGATTTGACCAAGCGCAAGCAACCGCAATAAATCCGATAGCATACTCAAGCATCAAAACCCAGCCAACCATCCAAGCAGCGAATTCACCTAATGTTGCAAAAGTGTAGGTATAGGCTCCGCCTGCAACCGGAATCATTGTTGCAAACTCAGAATAACAAAGAGCTGAGAAAATACAAGCAATCGCGGCAACAACCATTGATACAATCAATGCTGGTCCTGCACCTAATCCGGATCCGTCAGCACTGCCTGCAGCGGCAATACCTACAATTGCAAAAATTCCGGAACCAATAATTGCACCGACACCAAGGATTATTAAATCCCAAACACCTAATGTTTTTTCTAAACCTTCAGATTTTGCTTCATCAAGCATTTCATCAGGTTTTTTAATTCGTGTAATAGTTTTCAAAAAATTACGAGTTAATGTTGCGCGACTGTATTTTTCTGCCATTTATCTTCCTTATATTCTTAATTATTTACAAAGAGGAAAACCTAATTCTTCTCTTTGTGCTACGTACAACTTAGCAACGGCCGATGCCATTGTTCTTACTCTGTTTATAAAATTAATCCTTTCATCTTTGCTTATTACACCACGAGCATCAAGCAAGTTGAATGTATGTGAACATTTCAATACATAATCGTATGCGGGAAGCACCAATTTTGCATTAATACAATTATCAACTTCTTTTTGATACAAATCAAACATTGTAAACAATGCTTTTGCATCTGACACTTCAAAATTATATTTTGATTGCTCTATTTCGTTTTGCAAGAAAATTTCACCATATTTCAATTTGTCATTCCACATAATATCATATACTGATGCTTTATTTTGCAAATACATCGCAATTCTTTCTAATCCGTAAGTCAACTCTAAAGCAACAGGTTTTACTTCCAAGCCGCCTACTTGTTGGAAATATGTGAATTGGGTAATTTCCATACCGTCAAGCCAAACTTCCCAGCCAACTCCCGCTGCACCTAAGGTTGGAGATTCCCAGTTGTCTTCTACAAATCTTACATCATGTTCTTTCAAATCAATTCCCATAGCTTCCAAACTTTTTAAATATAGTTCTTGAGCATTATCTGGAGAAGGTTTTAAAATAACTTGGAACTGATAATAATGACCGAGTCTGTTCGGGTTTTCTCCGTATCTTGCATCTGTCGGTCTTCTGCAAGGTTCAATCATTGCAGTATTCCAAGGTTCAGGTCCTAATGATCTTAAAAAAGTCGCAGGGTTCATTGTAGATGCACCCTTTTCAATATCATAAGGCTGTTGAATTATACAACCGTAATCTGACCAAAATTTTGATAAATTAAATACGAGTTCTTGAAACTTTAATGCCATAACATATTCCATTATTGTACTATTTACACTTATTTGCGCCGAAAAAATCACATCGTTGCAACGCTTTAAAAATATTACGTCCAACACACTCAAATTGCAATAATTATGTTTAAAAATATTAAGGAACAGGTAAAGACATGCAACTTTATGATATTTTAATAATAAAAGGAGATTTTATGGCTAATAAGATAATAATATTTTCAGGAAAACAATATTCAGGTAAAGATACGGCAGCAAAAATTATGCTTGAAAAAATGCCTGATTACAGAAGATGTGCAATGGGTGATATTATAAAAATTACCTACGGAAAAGAGAAAAATCTTTCTTATGAAGAAATTGAAAAAAACAAACCAATTTATCGTCAGGATTTAATTGACTTAGGCAACTGGGGACGTGCTCAAGATCCTGATTATTGGCTCAATAAAATCATTGCACAGGATGGGAATATAATCGTCACTGATGTGAGAGTTCCGCATGAATATGAGGTATTTAAAAATGCCGGAGCAATCACAATTAGAGTGGAAGCCTCAAGAGATGTAAGAACAAAACGCGGAGAACTTGTCGGAGAAAACGATATCACCGAAATCGGTCTTGATGAAATTAAAGATTGGGATTATATAATTGATAATAATTCTGATTATGACAATTTGAAAAAACAAGTTGATGAAATAATAAAAAAAATCTCCCGCAAATAAACGGGAGATTTTTTTTTACAGTACAAAAACTACACCATACCCTCTTTAACAGCTTTGACAGCAGCTTGCACTCTGTCATTTACGCACATCTTTTGCAAAATTGAACATACATGAGCTTTTGCTGTATGTACACTTACTATCAATTCTTTTGCAATTTCAGTATTACTTTTACCTGTTACAAGATGTTTTAAAACTTCAAATTCTCTTTCTGTCAAAGGTATTCTTCCTTCAGACTGAGATTTGTTTGGCAAAAATCCGATATTTTCTACTTTTGGAAAAGCATTCAGCGCCAGTTGAGCAACAACAGGGTCTATCCAGCAGACACCTATTGAAACATCTCTTACTACATCTGCCAATTTTTGCGGATCGATATCTTTAAGACAGTATGCACTCGCACCTGAACTTAGTGCAGCTACAACTTCCTCTTCTCTGTCATGAGAGGTTAAAGCTATTATTTTTATTTCCGGTGCAAACTCTTTTACTTTAAGCATCGCTTCTATACCGTTCATTCCCGGAAGACCCAAATCCATTAAGACTACATCCGGTTTAAATCGTTCAATTAATTTTAATCCTTCTATTGCATCTTCACTTTCTGCGACTACCCTCATATCAGGATTTTCATTTAGCGCACATCTGAGACCAACTCTTGTTAATTTAAAATCTTCTACGATTGCAATTTTAATAATTTTCTTTTGAGTTTGTTCCTGAGACTCAGTTTGATTGTTTTCTGACATTTTTCACCTCTCTTACTTTATATATATCTATCAGATATCGACATGACTATTAAAGAATAGCTTTATGAATTAATCCATTACCTTAGTAGCTAATATTGTAAAAAATACAATTATTAATTCTTAATACAAAAAAAATTTGATTGTGCTATAATCCAGTTAAATAGAAGATGGGAGTAGTTTAATGTTAGAATTTTTATTTGGAAAGAAAAAGAAAAATCCACCCAAAGATGTACGTATAAATGAAATTTACACCAAACTTTCGGACTACTACGGTGTAGATAAAATTGATGCTGAACGCAAAAAATATTTACAAAATATTATGATTAAGCATGGATATCTAAATTATCCATATATAAAAGCGCTTGATGAACTTACTCCCGCTGAAATTTTGTATGCACTTCAATTCAAATGGATTGACAATCATATTTTCAATGACGGAAAATTTAGATTTGATGATGAAAATATTAGTGCACTGGCAAGAGAAAATATTAAAAATTCAGACTGGATAAAAAAAGAAGGTCATGACATAAAGTTAATAAATCTTGCTGGACTAAAAGACGGAAATAAGACAAAAGAAACAGGTAAATTTCTTGACTGGCTCAGACAGCTTTTAATACTTCCGACAGGAAATATTCATAACGAAATTTTTAATACAACAATATATTTGATACCTTTTCACCCGAGAGAATTCGGCTGTGCTTACCTTCCAAAAAGCAGTGAAGTAAGTGAAAAATTATACGATGAAGATATTTTTAATATTACAGGCATGGATGCAAAAGAGCAGGTAAAAACATTTATTACTTTTGCTCAGCTCGCAGGCCACCCTGTGATTTATGATATCTTGCCGCAGACAGGACGTTTTTCAAAAGCCGTCTTAGCAACCCCCGAAATTGCAAGATGGTATGATATTGAAGAATTAATTTCTTTAATCAAGAAAAAAACTGATATTGTAGCTAATGAAATGGCTAAAGAAAATGATCCTGATGATATTGAAGTAGTTAAAAATCTCTATATCCAAAATTTAAACGGATCTTTTGGTGAATTAAGCGCTCATTACCAAAAAATTTATGAAGATTTTGATAATAAAATGAATTCTTACAAAATAGAAATTTCAAATAAAATGCTTGAAAAAGCATCTCAAATAAAAATACATAAAAAAGCAAGAGAAATAGTAGCAGAAATACTGGAAGTAAAATACGGAACAAAATTATCAGAAAATGATATTACAAAACAAATTGATATAATCCAAAAACTTATTGCAAAAGGTCTTTGGCCTGCACCGGGAGGAGCATGGTGCTCAGCTGGGGTGCCGGTATTTGATCGCATGAGTGAAGGTAGAGATTATCCTGTATTCAAACATTACAACTTTAAAGGTGAAGATGTTTCATGTTTTGCAAACCTTGATTGCCAAACTCCATACTATTTTGCATACCTTGAAAACGGAACCTTTAACGAACCTGTAATTGATTATTTTATAGATTTTATGAAAAACTTACAGGAAGAATATAATTTTGACGGATTTAGAGTTGACCATATTGACCATATCGTCGATGAAGTTTCTCAAAAAAACGGTAAACCGATAAGTTACAGAGCGCCAAAATATGTACTAAATAAACTTAATACAACAATGAAAAACAAAATTCCATATTTTGGAACTTTAGCTGAATATATGCTTTGGGATGACTTTTTGAAAGAATATCACCAAGAAATGAATTTTGATCTTTTGTGGGGAAATGATATAGTATCACAAGCTTCAAAAAATCCTGAAAGTATTGTAGATGACAATACTCATCTTTCCAATTACAATACAAATTTAAAATCAAAACAGTTGTTATCTATTTTGAAAACATATAACAACCAAGATGGTGAATTCCGATCAATTGATCAATACCCGGGACAGTTAGGCGAATCTGGGGCATTATTCAAATGGTTTAAATATAAATTCTTACCGGGCGGAAAATTTGCCCAAAGACCGGTTCTATACGTAGATGGGGATGAAAGTTTCACAAAACAAGGTATTGAATCAGTTATCGGCGAAGAAATTTCAATGCCGAGAGAAAACAATTATGAATTTTTCAAAAAATTTGATGCAATCGACAGGTTTGTAAAACGCCATAATGTAATTACTGACGGTGAAGCTCAAATTATATTGCAGGAAGATGATGGTTTTGCAGCCTGGATGATATCAAAAGAACCTATCAAATCCGCATTTTTGGTAATTGCAAACTACAAATACCCGACAGAAAAAGTAACAAAAACTGATGATAACGGTAATTCTTATGCTGAAATTGTCGAAGGAAAAGCAATAGAAAACAAAACACTTCAGCTTCCTGGTGAATTTAAAATCAAATCAGAATACGTAATTGAAGAAGATGAATTTGTCAGAAAGAAAATGAAATCAGCGGATAGCATAATAAAAATAGATAAACTTGAACCCGGCGAATTCAGACTTTTCGGAATTCAAAAAGGATAAAATAAAAGCGGAGCTTAAATTCTCCGCTTTTTTAATGTAAAAAATATTAAAAATATTGCTCTATAAAAGACTTTAAGCTATCCTATAATTATGATTAAACAGCTAAGAATAAAGGATTACATATTAATAGATGAATTAACTGCGAACTTTCACTCAGGATTAAACGTAATAACAGGGGAAACAGGCGCAGGTAAAAGTATTTTAATTAGTGCAATTGATCTTGCTTTTGCACCTCGTGTATCAAAAGAAGTCATCAAAAACGGGTGCGAGAAAGCTGTAATTGAATTGACTATCGAAAATAACAAACATGATTTAAAAAACCTTTTTGATGAGAACGGAATTGATGATTTCGGTCAAGAAATTGTGCTTACAAAAGAAATCACACAAAACGGAGTCCGAACAAGAGTAAATGGAACACTTGTAAATCAGGATTTCACAAAAAATCTTAGAGCATTATTTTTAGATATTCACTCACAGCACCAAACTTATTCTTTCTTACAGCCAAAATACCATATCACGCTCTTGGATACCTACGCAAAAGATGTCTATGGGCAAAAACTTGAAGAATATAAATCACTTTATCAAGAATATACGCATCTGAAATCCCAACTTGAAAAAGCAAAAAATTCAGCTGATGTAACAGAATCTCAGCTTGAATTTTTACAGTTTCAAGTTAACGAAATTGAAAGTGCAGAAATTCAATCAGCAACAGAAGATGAGGAGTTAAATGCCGAATTAGAGGTTTTGGAAAATGCAGAAAAATTAAAAGAACTGACCGGATCTTCATATTGGGCAATCAATGGAGATGACGGCTCTATTCTTGAAGGGTTGGGCAAAATCAAACAGAATGTATCAAAAGCTGCCTCTTTTGATGAAAAATTGAATGAAGTCGAACAGAATTTGATTGAATGCATTGAGAATTTACATGAAATATCAAGTGAATTAAGAAATTATAGTCAAAATTTGGATAATGACACTGAAAGATTAAATGAAATTCAAGAAAGACTTTTCTTGCTGGATAAATTAAAAAGAAAATATGGCGGATCACTTGAAGAAGTTCTTGCAACTCATAAGAAGTTATCAGAGGAACTCTCTTCAATCGAATTTTCAACAAAAAACATAGAAGAACTTGAAGAATTAATTAAAAAAGCAGAGAATAACCTCTTAGAAAAAGCTCAAGAAATAAGCGAGCATAGAAAAAATTATGCAAATGTCCTATCAGTTTATATTCAAGAAAGACTTACCAAACTTGAGCTTCCAAAAGCCAGATTTGAAATAGCTGTGAGAGAAAAACCACTTTCAAACGACGGCATTGATGATGTAGAATTTTTAATTTCAACTAACGTATCAGAGGATTTAAAACCTCTTGCAAAAGTAGCATCCGGCGGTGAAATTTCACGTGTAATGCTTGCTATAAAATCAATTTTTGCCCAAACTGATGATATTGATACAGTTATTTTTGATGAAATAGATACTGGTATCTCCGGTAAAGCATCTCAAAGCGTCGCTGATGAAATCGTAGAATTATCAAAATTCCATCAGATAATTTTAATCACTCACCAAGCAATCATTGCATCAAAAGCCGACAAACACTTTTATGTCAGAAAATCGCAGGAAGATGAAACTAAAGTAGAAGTGTATGTCCTGACAGGAGATAACAGAATTAAAGCACTTGCCGAACTTGCAGGCGGAGATATAAACGAGCAATCAATAGAGTTTGCAAAATCTCTTATTGAAGCTTAATAAAAATAAAAAACCGACATATAGTCGGTTTTGAAATAATCAGTCATCTATATAATCTTTAAAGTGTTGTAACTCCTCTTTCTCTCTGATTTTTGCAAGAGCAATATCTTCTAATTGCCTGATACGCTCTTTAGAATATCCCATTTCCTGCCCGAGCTGTTCTAATGTCATAGGTGTCTGCCCATTAATTCCAAAACGACAATTTATAATTTTTTTCTCCCGCTCGTTTAGGGTGCTCAAAAGGTG
>CALVAU010000057.1 GCA_944325615.1 Candidatus Gastranaerophilales bacterium
GTATCGAAATTAATAGTATTGCACGAATCACCTGATGAAAATTCTAAAATTGTTCAGACAATAAGTTGGACTAAAGATTCGATTATGCCTGAAAATACTTCCTATGACGATGTATTTTCAATTTTCATCGGCTCTAAAGAGCTTGCTCTTATGGCAGTAGAAGATGAAACTGAAGATTGGGTAAAATTAATATATGATAATAAAAACAACAAAAGCGGCTGGATGAAAAAAGATGACCCATATAAATTTATGACTTGGATAAATTTTTATAATACATACGGCAGAAAATACGGACTTAAACTTCTTAAAGACGCTCCAGAAAGCTGCAATTTTTTGAGAGCACAAACCGAAGATAAATCTCAAGTCATTTCTGAGCTTAATCATCCGGAGTATATAAAACTCAATGTAATAAGAGGCAACTGGGCATTAGTAACGGTTGTTGATCTTGATAGAAGCCCAAAAACAGGATATATTCGCTGGAGAAGTGATGATGGTGTAAAATATCTTTTCCCGGCTATTCGTTAGAAAAATTTCTTGGTCGTAATTGTCAAAATCGGGAATATTCTGAATAAATAATAAACAGAATAATCTTCCCAAATTTTTATTCTCAATATCGGAAGACCTAAAAATTTAATTATCTTTGAACTTTGTGGATAATATTTTGCGATATTAACTCTTATACGATTATCTTTTACATAAGCAATAGATTTTAAAACCTCATTTTTAAAATCCTTAATTTTACATTCATCTTGAACTCCGTTTACTAATGAGCTTTCATTAAAACGATAATGATAATATACATTTGGAACTGTCACCATTTTATTAGACTTATGCAAAAATATATGATTAAAAATCATATCTTCATAACTTGAAACAGGCGGAAATTCAAGCTTCAAATCATTTATCACACTTCTTTTATAAATCTTATTCCAAAGATAAGCTTTTTTAAAAATATCTGAAATATTATATTTATCTGCTGTTTTTGAATAAATATTTTCTTTTTTAAAATCCAAATATTTTTTGCCAAATCTGTCTTTTTCTGAAAAATTTTCAAAACCGCATATTGCAGAATCACAATCGTTTTTGCTTGCTGCGTTATACATACTTTCAAAATAATCAGTATCTACCCAGTCATCAGAATCTACAAAACCGATATACTCACCATTTGCTATTTTCAAAGCATTATTTCTCGCAGCACTTACACCTTGATTAAGCTGATCAATAATTACAATTCGAGAATCTTTGTTTTTATATTCTCTCAATATTTCAATAGACTTATCTTCGGAACCGTCATTTATACAAATAATTTCAATGTCATCTAAAGTTTGATTGACTATACTTTCAAGACAATCTCTCAAATACTTTTCACTATTATAAACAGGTACAATTACTGATACTTTTGGCATTTAAAAAGCTCCATTTTATAATAAATCTCAGATAAAATATACCACAAAAACCTCAAATTTGAACTTAAACTTAACAATTGATAAAAAAGGCTCGACAAGCGATTATATTTGTAGTAGCATAAACTTACGCATTGAAATATAAGTAGTTAAAGGAGAATTTTAAAATGCAAGTTATATTAAAAAAAGACGTTCAAAACCTAGGTGAAGCAGGTGATATCGTTAACGTAAAAGACGGCTATGCAAGAAACTTTTTACTTCCTCAAGATGCAGCTGAAATTGCAACTGACGGAGCTTTAAAAAACAGAGAACAAAACCTTGCAAGAATCAAAGCTAAACAAGAAAAACTTCACAAAGAAGCTTTAGAAAAAGCTGAAAAATTAGAAAAATTCGGCAAATTAGAATTATCAGCAAAAGCTGGTGAATCTGGCAAATTATTCGGTACAATCACAACTAAAAAATTAACAGAAGAATTATTAGCAAAATCAGGTATCGAAGTTGACAGAAAAAATGTTACATTGAATGCACCTATCAACAAAATTGGTGAATACACAATGTTGATTAAATTAACTTCAAAAGTTAAATGCGAAGTATCAGTTGTAGTAACAGCTTCAGAAGTTGTAAAAGAATCAGTAGTTGAAGAAGTTGAAGAAACAACTGAAGAATAGAATTTAGTCTGAAACAGTTTGAGTGAGGGAAAAACATTTTGGATAAAACTCAGGATTTGACACTGGAATGTACAGCAATTGGCTCACTCCCCCACAAAAATGTTGATGATGCAATAAATCTAATCAAAAAGGACTTTTCAAATATTCCTTTTTGGCCACAAATGGTAAAAATTAATAAAAGTGAGGACATGATTTTTCAATTTTTGGAAAATATGCCCTCATTTTTTTCTGATGAAAACAAGATTTATCTTGATACTGAATACGAAAGTTTTTTTGAAGATCTGGAAAATTTCTTCAATGACTATGAAGAAATAATTCAAAATATACAATGCGATACGATTGAAAAATATAAAATAATAACTTCACTATCCTTTGAAAAATATATTGATCTTATAAAAAACACAAAACCTGAATTTGCAAAAGGTCAAATCGTAGGACCGTTTACCTTATCAACATCTCTTTGCACAAAAGACGATATCTGCGCAATTTATGACGACACTTTAAAAGAAATAATTGTTAAAACACTTACAATAAAAGCTTTATGGCAAATTAAAAAGATTAAAAATGCAAATTTAAATACAACTCCGATTATATTTATTGATGAGCCTACACTTTCTCAACTTGGAACCTCAGCTTATGTAAGTGTTTCAGAGTCAGATATCCTATCGATGTTTGAAGAGATTATTGGAGCAATCAAACAAAACGGAGCTATCCCTGCAATACATTGCTGCGGAAAATGCGACTGGTCAGTACCATTAAAATCTGGAATTGAAATAATTAATTTTGATGCTTTCTCATTCGCAGAAAATATAAGTCTATACAGTGACGAAATAAAAGAATTTTTGCTAAACAATGGTAAAATCGCTTGGGGAATAGTCCCTACTTTAGATAAATTAGCACTTGAAAAAATAAATATAGAAGATTTAATAGAAAAATTCCAAAACGCAATAAAATATTTGACTAAAAAGGGAATTAATGAGAAACTAATTATAGAAAATTCACTAATTACTCCATCCTGCGGAGCCGGCATTCTGTCGGTGGAATTGGCAGAAAAAGCGATGGATTTAACAAAATTGTTATCAGAAAAGCTTAAGGAGATTTATAAATTTGACAGTTAAACTTGCAATCACAGGCAAAAGCGGAAGCGGCAAAACTACAATTACAAAAGCATTTCTAAGAATTTTTCAAGAACTATTTCCTGAAAAATCAATTTTGCTGTTTGATAACGATCTTGCAAGCGAACTAGGTCATAGTTTTGGTCTTGATATAAGAAATACAATTTATGGAATACGAAGTGGAAAACATGAATATAAAACCGGTATTCCTGAAGGTATGACAAAACAAGAATTTGTCGAATGGGCAATGGAAGATATTGTTACTCCGATTTGTGATAATGTTGATATAATAGTTTCTTGGTTTGTAGGTTCAAAGGATTGCAGATGCCCTATTACAGGACAAATTAATGATGCAGTACTAAAATTAATCGACAGGTACGATATCGTAATTTTTGACTGCGAATTTGATTTAAAATACCTGAATCAACTTGTAGATACAGATATAGATACAACAATAATTGTCGCAAATCCAACAGATGAAAGTGCTCATCTTGCAAAACGTATTGAAGAATTTAGTGCAAAATATGCAGCTGGCGGACAAATAGGTGTTGTGATTAACAAAGTTGAAAATAACGAAATCGCATCAATTTACGGACTTTTGAACAAATATCAACTCGATGTATTAGGTGTAATTCCATTTGATGAAAAATTGAAAGAAAATTCTATTTCTAGAGAATCTAAAATCATTCAGGAAGCTATAAAGCAATTTTATTTCAGACTTAACCTTCCGCAAATAAAGAATTGAGGGCAAATGACAGTAATTTTAGACGGAAAAAGTTTAAGAAATAAAATATTAGAAGAATTAAAAACAAAGTTGGAAAAATACAATAAAAAGCCGACTCTTGTTGTAATCCTTGTCGGGGACAATCCTGCAAGCAAAATTTATGTAAATAACAAGAAAAAAACTGCTGAAAATTTAGGAATAAATTCAATAATAATAGAATATCCTGAAAATGTTGAAGAAAATGTTCTTCTAAAAAAAATAGAAGACTTAAACAACGATGACAATGTAACAGCTATTCTTGTCCAATTACCTCTTCCCAAACACATTGATAAAAGTAAAGTGATTAATACAATCTCACCACAAAAAGATGTAGATGGATTTACTCCATATAATTTTGGAAGACTTTTTGAAGGTGAAGAACCTTATGTATATCCCTGCACGCCTAAAGGTATTATAAGACTTTTGGACGAATATAATATTAAAATAGCAGGTCAACATGCAGTAATAGTCGGACGCTCAAACATAGTAGGCAAACCGCTTTCCCAAATGCTATTGAATAGAAATGCAACTGTGACAATATGCCACAGCCATACAAAAAATCTCGCTGAAATAACAAAAACAGCAGACATATTAATTTCTGCTGTAGGGGGAAAAATTATTGGAAAAAACATGTTAAAACAAAATAGTGTTGTTATTGATGTGGGGATTTTTAAAGATGAAAACGGAAAAACCAGAGGAGATATTGATTTCGAAAATGTGGCTCCCGTCGCATCATATATATCTCCGGTTCCTGGCGGTGTCGGACCTATGACTATCGCCATGTTAATGTCAAACACCGTAGAACTCTTTGAGAAAAATTTGTAATTTTTATTGACTAATACTATCCACCGATTAAGTTCAAACTGCAACTTGACTTGATATTGTTTTGAACCATCGTCTTCATACTTGAAATTTCGTTATCTAAAAGCGAAATTTGAGTATCAAGAGCATTTTGTCGTGTAGTTAAATATTCCTCTTGCTTTTGCAGAGTAATATAATATGGGTCATTGTCAATATCACCCTCAGTACCGAGTTCTTCAGCTCTGTAACTCATCTCTTTTGCAAGCCAGTTAGCTTGGTTCATGATTAAAGTCTGCTCAAACTGTAATTGGCTTTTTTGCAAGGTGAATAAACTCTTTTGTGAATCAATTGCTAAAAAAGTCATATCGTCTCTCCTTATTTTTATCTGCTCTCTTATACATATAAAGTATTTTTAAAATCGTCAATTTCAACGATAAGACTTTTTGTTACATTGCTTAACAAAAAACTATCCTTTCGGATAGCTTTTTGTTATTACGCTGATTGTATTTGTCTATATAACTCAATTTGTTTATCTGATAAATTTTTAGGAATTACAATCTTTATTCTGGCATTTAAGTTACCAAATCCCCCGCCTTTTTTAGGAAGCCCTAGTTCCTTTAATCTCAGCATTTGTCCGGAGGAAGTCTTAGGTGGGATTTTAATATTTATATTACCATGCAAAGTTTTTATTTCTTTTTGCGTTCCTAAAACGGCTTCTGGCGGAGTTATTTCTATATCTTTTGTCAAATCATAACCATCAGCTTGATATTCGCTGTCATTTATATTAATTATCAGGTACAAATCTCCTTTGTTTCCGTATTCGTCAGATTTGCCTTCGCCTTTTACTCTGATTTTCTGTCCTTGTTTGACTTCTGGAGGCAATTTTACTTTTATGGACTTTTGTTCATTTATAATACCGGTACCACCGCAAGCTGAACAGTAACCACCACCTGGAGGGCATTGATTACAACGTTTCATATTGGAAAATTTTACAGTAATAGGCTTTTGAGAAAAGATGTCCTGAAGTGTTATATTCAAATTTTTAGTCATATCAAGATCCTCAGATTTCGTCTGACGTCTTGAAGTTCTTGCTGATTGAGCTTGTTGAGCTCCTCCGAAATCAAAACCGCCAAAATTAGCAGATCTGCGACCAGAAGCAGCTCCACCCATCATCATATCGCCGAACAAGGAACTGAAAAAATCCGAAAACCCACCTAAGTCTTCTCCATTAAAGTTAAAACTTTGATAATTTCCGCCCTGTCCGCCAAAACCGAACTGTTCAAATCCCGGAGGTGGAGTATAACTTTGACCGCCTTGCCAATTTGCACCTAAGCTATCATATCTTTGACGTTTAGCTTTATCCGAAAGTACTTCATAGGCTTCATTTATATCTTTAAATTTGCTTTCGGCTTCTTTTGTTTTATTTACATCAGGGTGATATTTACGAGCAAGTTTTCTATATGCTGACTTTATTTCAGCATCTGTAGCTTCTCTTTTTACACCTAATATTTCATAGTAATCTTTATATTCCATAGTTTATGTTACCTCTATTCTAATGATAATACAAAACTACTACTTTTTAAAATTAATTAATTATTTTTTAATATTAACAATTGTAAAGCTTAGAAAAACTTAAAAGTCAATTTTTAAACAAAAAAATACTTTATATATGAGTACACACATTGGGGAAATTTAAAGGAGACTTGACATGGGTGATTATGGAAACATTGGGATTAATGCGGGCTATGCAAGATTTTGTGCTAAAGACTTCGGTAAAGTTGGACTTGATGGCACATTAAAAGGAGATTTTCAAAACCAAAACATCGGTTACAAACTATCAGCAAATGCCTCAGGACTTATCGGCAATGGACACGGTGTAAATGCAGGCGGATATGCAGGTGTTGAATTTGGCAAACTAAATTGTACTCAATACAATTTAGGAGTAATGACAGATTATACAAAAGCCTTTGGGAAAGAAAAGCTTGAAACTCTTGGAGATGGAAGTTTTATAGGTGACATTAACCCGAACCAATCTTTAAAAGCTGGCTTGGAACTAGGTTTTTCACGCAATATATGCTGCGATGATGACAGACGCATTAGCGTATCTTTAATGGGGGGTGCAGATATTTACAACGAAGCTAAACTAAATTTAGATAACCAAAACATTGAATATTCCAAACTAAATAAAGTAAAACCATTCTTAGGTACAAGAGCTGAATATGCAAAAAAAGTTAACGACAAAGGTCAAGAATTATACTTCAACGGAAAATGCTTCTTAAGCGACGGCTCAACTTATGGCGAAGCTGGAATAGGTTTCAGATTCTAATTAATACCAATGCCAACATATAAAAAACAGACACCTTTTAACAGATGTCTGTTTTCTTTTTGCTTATGAATTCAAAATTAGAACATCAAACCAGCTTCTCTAGCTGCTTCAGCTAAGGCTGCTATACGACCGTGATATAAGAATCCGCCACGATCAAATACAACACATTCAATACCTTTAACTTTAGCTTTTTTAGCAATTTCAGCACCAACAACTTTAGCAGCTTCAATATTACCACCGTGTTTAAGTTGTTCTCTTAAATCTTTATCATTTGAAGATGCTGAAGCCAAAGTAACATGATTAACGTCATCAATTAATTGAGCGTAAATGTGTTTTGTACTTCTATATACTGCAAGTCTTGGGAATTCTGCAGTTCCTTCAACTTTTAGTCTGATTGTTTTGTGTCTTTTTTGAACTTTTGGTTTTCTGATTTCTTGTTTAATCATTTTTCTTCTCCTTTTACCCAAACCTTCTTGAAAACCACTTCAAGGGTTTATATGGGCTTTTTAATTTTACTTATTACTTCTTACCAGCTTTACCAGCTTTACGTCTGATGTATTCACCTTCGTATCTTACACCTTTACCTTTATATACTTCAGGTGGACGTTTTGATCTAATTAAAGCAGCTACATCACCTACAGTTTGTTTGTTTGAACCTTTAACTGAAATTTTTGTATTTGCTTCAACTGAAAGTGTAATACCTTCCGGTGGAACAATAACAACAGGGTGAGAGTATCCCAATGCCATATTTAAGTTTTTACCTTCCATATTTGCACGGTAACCTACACCTTGTATTTCAAGTTTCTTTTCAAAACCTTCGTGAACACCATGAACTGCATTTGCAACTAAAGTTCTGAAAAGTCCAAATAATGCATCAGTTTCTCTTGATTCACCTACTTTTGATAGGATAATGTGGTTGTCTTCAACTTTAACAGCGATTTCAGGACGTACGTTAACTGTTTCTGTACCTTTATGTCCTTTTGCTGTAACAACTTGACCATCAATAGTAATTTCTACTCCTGATGGGATTTCAATCGGTTTTTTACCAATACGTGACATAATTTTCTCCTTTTGGTATATTACTACACTCGATAAAATCATAAATATTTCGGCTGTTTGATTTTATCAGCAGGCTTTTCTACCAATTGCACCTGCATATTTTAATTTATCACGGATAAAAATATTTGTAAATATCTTATTAATATTCGTAAAGCAAGTTATATGCTAACAATTAAAAATATGCTACGATTAAACACAAAAAAGGCGCCTAATAAGACGCCTTTTTTATTTTATATTTTTATTAATTAGTAAACATAGCAGAGAACTTCGCCGCCGATGTTTTCTTTTCTTGCTTTTCTATCTGTTAATAAACCTTTGCTTGTTGAAACAATTGCTATACCCATACCACCTAGTACTTTAGGTAAGTTTTTAGCTTTGCAGTAGTTTCTCAAACCAGGTTTTGAAATTCTTTCCAATTTTGTGATTACCGGTTTATTTTTTGAGTCATATTTTAATATGATTGATAAAACTTTGAATTTACCTACTTCTTTTACTTCATAGTCTGAGATAAATCCTTCTTCTTTTAATAATTTTGCTAATTCAACTTTTAATTTTGAAGATGGCATTTCAACTTTTTCATGACCTACCATATTAGCATTTCTAATTCTTGTTAGCATATCTGCTATTGGATCTGTATTCATTTTAATTTCCTTTATATTATGCCAGATTTAAAATCTGACGCTACTTACCAATTTTTGTCCGGTTCGGCTGAAGCCGCCTTGACGAGTTTTAGCAGTTTAGCAATGTGATAAAGTTTTTAT
>CALVAU010000058.1 GCA_944325615.1 Candidatus Gastranaerophilales bacterium
CAAAAATAAAATAACTTCCAAAAATAATCAAACAAATTCCAATCAGCCCGAAAATATTAGGAAATTCTCCAAGCAGAAATATAGCAAAGATCATCCCGATAATCGCTTTATAGGAATTTATCGGGCCCAGTACGGATAGCTCGCCAAACTTAAGAGCTTCAACCATAAAGTAATTACATAAAGCTCCTGTTATTCCACCAAGAATTGCATAAATCCAAAAATTTTCACCAAGTTTCGGTATCCCTGTAAAAAATAAGAAAATTATTGATATGCAGGAAAGAATGAAATAATTAATGAAATTTGTCTGGGACGGTTTTTGTCTTAAAAGTGTCAGTTTTTTTTGAAAAACGTTGCTGAGAGAATTTGATAAAATTCTTAAAAATATTGCAAAACTCGTAATTATGATTTGCATAATTTTAATCTCTATTTCTGCTCAAAAGAGCTTTTGTTCCTGTAAATATTCCGGCCCCTGCACCTATAATACCGTTTAATAATAGAGAGTTTTTCATTGGTGATTTTGTGAAATTTCCATAATGTCTTGATACGTAATCAAGTCCTACTCCGAAGCTAAACCAAGCAGCAGCAGTAGATAGACCGTCTTTAACCGGAGTTGTATTTTGAGATTTTGGGTTAATATTTGTCTTTTTATATTTCGTTTGTGCTGTAAAATTTATCGGGTAAACTTGCATTTTATTTATCTCTTTTTATAATTTGTAAGACATAACAGTTTGAATTTTATCATAGAAAAAAATATGTTGTAAAGCATTAAAAAATGATGATATAATATTCAAATGAAAGATGATTTTTTAAAAGAAATTTTAGGGTTTAAAAGTATTGAACAAGCAAAATTAAATATGCGTTTTTTCAAAACCGGAGAGGGTGGATATTCTCAAAACGATGTTTTTTTAGGGCTTGTCTCAAAACAGAATAGAGTATTAGCGAAAAAGTATTATAAATTTTTGACTTTATCTGATTTTGAAGAGTTGTTACAAAACAAATATCATGAAATCCGTATGACAACTCTTTTTATGATGGTTTTGCAATATCAAAAAGGTGATTTAGAAAAAAAGAAAAATATTTTTGAAATTTATATAAATAATTATCAACAAATTAATAATTGGGATTTAGTTGATAATTCTGCCCCTCATATATCCGGCGATTATGCGTTTAATAATAGTTGTGAGGACGTTTTGTGGAATTTGGCGAGGTGTGGAAATCTTTGGGCAGAGCGTATAAGTGTTGTATCTTCGATGTATTTTATCAAGAAGAAAAGCTTTGATTATCCTATCGAAATTTGTGAATATTTTCTTTCGCATAAGCACGATTTAATTCATAAAGCTGTCGGATGGATGCTTAGAGAAATCGGAAAGCAGGATGTAAGTGTCTTAGAAAATTTTCTCAAGAAAAATATACAAAAAATGCCTCGCACAACTCTAAGGTATGCGATAGAACGCTTTGAAGAAAGTAAAAGAAAAGAATACCTTTTGATTAAATAAGTCTTAGATCTTTTTGAAAATTAATGAGGTATTGATACCGCCAAATGCAAAATTGTTTGACATAACAATTTTGTTATCCATTTCGATACCTTCTTTTTTTATGTATCCGAGTGGGGCACAATTTTCATCAACTTCATTAAGGTTAAGTGTCGGATGATACCAGTTTTCATTCATCATCTTAATTGACATAATTGCTTCAATAGCTCCGCAAGCTCCAAGAGTGTGTCCTGTGTAACTTTTCAGTGAACTTATAGGTACTTTTCTGTTGAATACTTTATAAGTCGCTGTAGATTCTGCAATATCACCTTGAATTGTTGCAGTTCCGTGGGCGTTTATATAACCGATGTCATCAGCGGAAATTTGTGCATATTTTAATGCTTCAATCATAGCATTTCCCATCGTATCGGGAGTTGGATTTGTTATGTGGCATCCATCAGTTGTGTTCCCATATCCGATTATTTCAGCATAAATTTTTGCGCCGCGTTTTTTTGCGTGTTCGTATTCCTCTAAAATTAAAGTCCCTGCACCTGCGCCTATTACAAGTCCGTCGCGATTTTTGTCGAAAGGCGATGGAGTAAGCTCCGGATGATCATTTTTCAAGCTTGTTGCATAAAGTGTGTCAAATATGGCGATATATGTTGGTTGAATTTCTTCAGAACCGCCTGCAATCATAACTGTTTGATATCCGTCTTTTATTGCCTCATAGGCTGCACCTATGCCCATAGAACCTGATGTGCAGGCAGTTGAGGTTGGAATTATTCTTCCTTTTGTTTTAAAATACAGTGAAATGTTTACAGCAGCTGTCTGTGACATCATTTTTACATAAGAACCCGAATTCAAATTTTTGACTTCTTTATCGACTTGCATTGAGTAAAAATCAATTAAAGTGCATAAAGAACCCGAAGATGAGCCGTAAGCGACACCGGTTTCACCGTTTGAAATTATTTCATCACCTAAAAGCCCTGCATCTTTAAGAGCTTCTTCTGCTGTAGCGACACTCATAATTGCGACATCGCCCATTGTCCTTGTAACTTTTCTGTTGAAGTGTGCAGGAGCTACAAAACCGTTTACCGGAGCAGAAAGTTTAGTGTTTAATCTTTGGTATTGCTCAAGCTCTTGCGTATAGCAAATACAGTTTTTATAAGTTTTCAATCTTTCGAATGCATCGTTTACGTCACATCCTAGAGGACTTGCAAGTGACATCCCTGTTACAACTACTCTTTTCATAAATAAAGTCCTCCGTTTACAGAAATTATCTGACCTGTTATGTAAGAGGCATCTTCACTCATAAGATAATTTGCAAGACTTGCAACTTCTTTTGCAGTGCCGACTCTTTTCATCGGTATTATTTTTTTTAGTTCATCAATCGGTAAATCTTTTGTCATATCGGTATCAATTACTCCTGGAGCTATACAGTTAACTGTAATCCCGCGTTTTGCAAGCTCTAGTGATAACGCTTTTGTAGCACCTATAATTCCTGCCTTTGATGCACTGTAATTAACCTGACCTCTGTTTCCTGCAAGTCCTGAGATTGATGACATTGTGATAATTCTACCCTTGATTCTTGCTGAGATCATAGGCATTACGATAGGTTTTAAAACATTATACAATCCGCCAAGGTTTGTATCTATAACATCGTCCCATTCTTCATCTGTCATTGCAGGAAATACGTTGTCTTTTGAAATCCCTGCATTTAGTACTACGCCGTAATATATGCCGTTTTGTTCAATATCATTTGTCAATACATCAGCACATTCTTTTCTGTCTGTCAGGTTAAATTTTAAAATTCTTGCATTTTGTCCGATATCTTCAATTCCTTTTTTGACTTCTTCAGCTTTTTTTATATTGCTGTTGCAATGAAGTGTTATATCATATCCGTTTTTCGCCAGATATAATGCAATTTCTCTTCCTATTCCTCGGCTTGAGCCTGTAATTAAAATATT
>CALVAU010000059.1 GCA_944325615.1 Candidatus Gastranaerophilales bacterium
GAATATATGTAAGGAAAATGAGGTGGTGTTATCAAAAGACTTTGTAGGTTATGAAGAAGAAATTCAAGTATTAACTTATGAACAATTACGAGAAATTGTGTTTATAGTACTTCAGGATATAAACAAATTGCAACATTGAAACGATATATGCTTGTCAAAGTGAATATGATTTTTAGAATTAATGCTGACACGCCAGCACTCAGAACAGCTGTAGAAGATGTATTGATACGATTGAAAGAACTTTATCCTGAATATGATATTTCAGCAATTAATGGTTATGGAGGTTAATAATGTCAGTAAGTTTATTAAGGGATAATAAAGATGGTTCAAAAGTCATATGGTCGCATGCTGTTTCAGCAGAGGAATTTTACTGGAGATGCTGGGATAAAGGTGTGAGGGAAAATAACATCAGACTTTTTAGAGAATGTGCGGAATTTTATGCAAGTGATTTACCGGAAGTTTTGGACGAACTTCAAAGGTTAAAAGAATGGGCATTAAAAGAATTATCTAAAGAGGATAGTGAAAGAATGATAGAACGCATAGAAGGATTACAGTATTGGCTACCTAAAGAATGTGAAAACGATGGCGGAATGTTTTTTCTTGCATAAAAGCCAAATACCCGCAAAAAGCTTGATGAAAAGCTTACAGTGATGTTTGAGGAATTTGCAATGAGGTGTAAGTTTAAATCTTAATCTATCAGCTTAAACGCTTGTTATTTTTAGAGCAATTAAGCAAAATTTCACAGATTAGGTTTTGAGAATACATCCTTCGAATTATTTTTTTGAAGGATGTATTCTTTGCATTTCAGTCAGCTTCACCTAAATTTGGCTCAAATTCATTGCATAAATGATAAATTTTGTATTATTATTTGATTAAACTAGGAGTGAGTGATTTAAATGATAAAAGAAATTAAAGAATTAGTTGCTTTTTGGAATAAAATTAATGATAAAAAGAGTATAGAAAATATTAAAGAGCTTTCTCAAGTTTCTTATATTCCATTTATAGGTTCAGGAATGTCTGTTCCTTTTGGATATCAAAATTGGTCAGAATTTTTGTCTGGGATAATTAATAATTATATTGATAACCATGAAAAACAACACTTTGAAGAACAATTAAATCAATTCATGTTTCTTGAACTTGCAGATAATCTTAATACTAGTATTGGTGAAGGTATAGTTGAGGAAGAAGTAAGAACGGAGTTTCATAAAAATAAAATGCGAGATGTTGAAGAAAAAGAGAATTATCTTTCACTTTTTAAGCAATCCTCTGTAAAAACATTTGTAACTACTAATTTTGATCCTGTCATTGAAACACACATGGAGATTTCAGCAGATCATATATACCTACCTAGTAATTTAACTCGTTTTGGTGATGTAAAGGATGCACTTCGTGCTAGAGAGCATTGTGTTATTAAACTTCATGGTACAGCAGATAAAAAAGAATCAATAATTCTTACTGGGCAAACTTTTAATAATATGTACAAAAAAACAGATGGTAATTTAAAGGGAATTGTGGATTATTTGTGGCATCAATCTGTTTTGTTATTTATTGGCTGTGGATTAAAAAGTGATTATTTAATTGAATACATGAAAAATCTTGCGAGTACTACTAAAACTAATTGGCATTATGCAATTTTACCGTACCCAGAAAAAAATGAATCTATACTGCGTAAAAATGAGTTAGCTAAACTTAAAATACGACCAATATGGTATGAACCAAAAAAACATAAACAGATATTAACAATTTTAAAATTTGTTACAGGTATATTGGAAATTCCATTAGACGTGGAAGATGAAAAGAAAAATAAATCAACCATCGAAGACGTTCATTTCAACTCATCGAAAGATACAGATTTGTATAAAAAGTCAGATGATTATGTTAAGGGTTCGACAGTATATTTAGAGAAATCATTGCTGGATGTATTAATGTTGAGTGAGAGTAGCAATATTAATAATGAAAGATTTAAATATGTTGACCATCTTGCCTTGGAAGTTAAAGATAATATCAATCTTCAAAAAAAGCTTTCGAAAGCAATTTTGTCTCAAAATAATGATTTTAATAAAATATACTCAAAAAGTAATGATGTTGTTGGAGATTTGCTTAATAAGATTTTAGTAGAGAAAAATAAATATCCACTAGCTATACTTGGTGAGCCAGGAACAGGAAAATCAACACTACTTTCTTTAATTTTCTTAAGAAGTATTAACAAAAAAACTAATTCGTTTATCGTTGATACACATTATTATGATAAATGGAATATACCTAATGCAAAAACAGATTTGGCTAGTTATCTTGAGTATGTATCAAATAATTTATCTAAAGACTTAATTAATATTATATTTATTGATGGAATCAATCGTTTCAAAAGGGATAACAAAGCGTTACAAGATTTGATTTTAACATTTGTTCGAAATTGTAAAGAAATTCCTAATATAAAATTTGTATTATCTATTGGTAAATTAGACGAAAGTTTATTTCCACCTTTTGAATATGTTGAGAAAGAAAATAATCTTATTGTTATGGAACCCAGAGAAACTCTTGTTCTCCATCCGGTGAATAATAGTACATCAGCATTGATTGATTTGGTGAAATTAACAATAGAATACTTTGAATTATGTAACAAAAAAATAAAAAACAAAAAATCAACACAAGAAATCGATAAATTGTGTCATTATTGTAAAAGGATTGGTATGTTATCAACTGATTTTAGGACAATTAATTTTATCTTAAAGCAACAATGTAGGTATAAAAATAAAGAAGATTTTTACTCGATAGATATTGGAGAAGTATTTAATTCGTACTTTCATAGCATTAACGATGAAAGATTAATGCAATCAATAGCCAAGTATACAGCTTTAGGTTTGCTCCAAGAAAAAAATAGAAGAGTAGAAAAATTCTATTACCTGTATAAATCTGAAGCAATAAGAAATTTCTTTTTTGCATATTACTACATTTCACTTTTGACTAAAGCAGATGTAGGTAATCTAAAAATATTTAACTGCATTTTTACACCAGGCATCAATCGATTTGCTGTTGATTTGATGAGAAATCAAGTTGATCACGGATTGAGAATTGTTAAAAATATTGCCAAAATGATGGCAGATGGTGTAAATGTTTCTGATAGTCAAAAAAATCAAATGGTATTTATGCTTGGACGTGTAAATGAACAGAATTGTAAGAAAGAGGCTATAAATATTCTTGTAAACGAATATAGGAGTTTTAATTGGAATGTGAGAATGACAACTTCTAGTGCTATGTATATTCGTTCGGTTGGAATTAGTTTAATCTATTTGGGCGTTACAACATTTGCGGATGATTTTTACGAAAAATTAATCTATAACGGTTTCTTAAGTAGAATTAATAGAAATTTTCATATACAGTATTTTTTGACTAATAGCTATAGATTTGACAAGGCATTTAAATTAGATGATTCAGCAATTTGTTCTGTTGAAAATATCGAAAATTTATACAAACAATTATATCACAATATCTTTAAAGAAAATGCTAATAACGATTCACTTTTCGTTAATATTATAACGATATTAAATCTTACAGTTTATAAAATATTCTACTTAGAAAAAAACGAAAAAAAAGATATTGAACAGGCGATGGAACTGATTTGTTTTATTAAGTCTAAAATTAATCTTTCAAATAAAATTGTGTCCAAATACGTTAACGATGTTGCCACTTTTATAAGTAATGGTAATGTATATATTGGAACATTAACAAAATTATATAATTTAAAAATTGAAAAAAGAAAGGGGTGGATTAAAAGAGGGATTAGTAAGCATATAAACACAGAATCTATAGCTGATCATACATGGGCATGTTGTCAGCTTGCATTGCTTTTTTTACCAGAACATGTAGAAGATTGTAAATTTATTAATTTTAGCGAACCAGGTTCATTTGAAAAATATAATTTATCCAAAATATTAAAGATGTTAATTGTTCATGATTTGGGTGAAGTATATACAGGTGACATTATCACCTGTATAAAAAGTGAAGAAGATGAAAAAAGGGAGAGTGATGGAGTACGTAGTCTAGTTACTTTAGATACATTACCGCATTTTAATACTTTTGGATATATTGATAAATTAGCATCAGAGTTAAGAAGTATGACCGTTTCAGTCGTAATATGCGTGAATACCTTAATATTACGGACGAACTTGACCGTTATGGAGTAGGCGTTATTTCACTTTCCGAGCCTTTTAACACGGAAACAAAAGAGGGCAGAATGATGAGAAATAATCTGCTTAACTTTGCGGAATTTGAGCGTGAAACCATTGCGGCGAGAGTTAAGGACGCTTACAGCACAAAGGCAGTGGAAACGGGGTTTTATCAGGGCGGTAAGGTATATTTCGGCTATGAAACCACACGTCAGACCGTAAACGGCAAGACAGGTTCTGTGCTTGTGCCCTGTGAAACTGCGGAAACCGTTGCCGCTATTTTTGAGCAGTATAAAAATCCCGAAACCTCGCTCAGTGATGTTGTCACCTTTATTCAGGACAATAACCTGCCTGTCAATGGTGTTGAGTGCGGAAAGGATATTAAACGGTCGCTTGATAAGTCAACAATTTCGTGGCTGCTGAAAAATCCTCTTTACGTCAAAGCCGACAAAGATGTTTATCGTTATCTGCTGTCAAAGGGGTGTAGAATAATTGACGATATTGATGCATTTGACGGCGTTCACGGATTATTCTGGCATAATTACAGAAGCAAGACCGAAATGTATGTCAAGGTAGGCTATCACGAAGGCATTGTAGACTCGGAAACTTGGCTTGCGGTGCAGGACAAGAAAGCTCATCACAGTACACCGCTCCGAAAGGGTGTTAATCTTAAATCGTGGCTGTCGGGACTTATGAAGTGCGGACACTGCGGCAGAGGTATTCATATTGATTACTCGGTATATCCGAAAACAGGCAAGGAATGGCGTTATCTGAATTGCAGTGGTTACGGCAGCGTAAAAGGTTGTGTAACTAATCGGATTTACACAAAAATCGAGGACATTGAAGAAGCTGTCCACAAGGCAATGCAGGAGCATATAACCGAGTTTGAAATATTGCGTTCAAAAGAGAAGCCGCTGTCAGCAGAGGAAGAACGTATCAAGTCAGAGCTTGTGCGTATAGAAACGGAAACCGCAAAGCTTATGGACAAGCTTGCGGACGCAGACGAGGTTTTATTTGCTTACATACAGGAACGTGTTAATGCACTTCACACGAAAAAGAACGAATATGAGCAGCAGCTTATGAAAACGGAACGCCGTGTTAAAAATATTGACACCAAGCCGATAAAGCAGCCGCTTAGCCGCTGGGACGAACTTTCAATCACGGAAAAGAACGCTCTTGCAAAGGTTATGATTGATAAGATTATGATTACGGACGAAACGGGAAT
>CALVAU010000060.1 GCA_944325615.1 Candidatus Gastranaerophilales bacterium
TAAAATCTTCACTCAATGAATCTTGAACCATCTTTTCGTATTGTTCAGGATTTTCAAAGTATATTTTTAATCCTTCCTTCATTGCTTGATAAAAACTTTCAGCAGTTAGTGGTTTAGTTTTATCTGTTAGAATACCGTTTGTTTTACCGTCTCTATTTACAGTATCAACAATACCGCCAACAGCACTTCCTATTACCGGAGTACCAAGTGCAAATGATTCACCTTGTGTTAATCCGCAAGGTTCAAATATACTTGGAAGTAAAAAGAAATCAGAAGATGCAGTTAATGCGCTCATTGGAGCAAATCCGTGTGCAAATACTACTCTATTTGAATCTTCAGGTTTTAATTTCTTGTTTTTCAAATCTTCAATGTATTTTCTTTGAGTTCCATTTTCACCATCTTGACCTGCCAAGTAAAAAATAGGTTTGTTTTTACCCGGGAAATCTTTTTCCCAATTATCAAGAAGTAATTTTATTGCATCAGACATTATACCTATGCCTTTTTGTGAAACCAAACGGCCTACAGATGTTATAACAGGTGTAGTTGCAAGTTCTTCATCAGATAAGACAGGTAATTCTGTACCTTTGTTGCCTTCTACAAATTCTAATTTACTTGAAAGTTTTCTCACTTTTTCAACATTTTCGTCAGAATTAGACTTATCATTTTTATGTGTGAATGGGAGCATATAATCATTATAAAAGTTTATTTTGTTCTCCAATCTTGCAGCCATTACATCTGATATATCAGACGTTTTGTTATATGTTAACGGCTCAACTCCTGTTTGTTGTAAAATTTGTGATTTTTTTGCTTCTATAGACAAATTATTAAAATCATTACCATTTATAATTCCGACCAAAGAGCCTGATTTCGCTTTTTGATTTAATGCCCATCTTAACTCACCTGCTAATTCAGGATGATCATCTGATATTATTTCATTAGCATAATTTTGAGAAACAGGGTGGAAATAATCACTCAAGCATATTCCCATATTTAAAAGGTTTGTATGATTTGAATAGCCATCTTGTTGATTCATGATTAGAACATTATCTAAATTTTCTAAACCTGAATCGGTAGGATCTGTTTCTGAAGCATTTGTAGTAGCATTTGAAACAATATCGTATGCATAATTATCAAATAATGTGTTCAGTATATTAGTTGTTGATTCTTTTCTTTGAGCATCATTGTTATTGTTTCTTGTAGAACCTTGATACATAGCATTATGACCAATAGTAATAATAGTCATATCTGATAATTTTTTTGCAGCTTCGTCTGATAATTCACCATATGCATTTTCCATTGGTGCCTTATATCTTGCTAAAGCGGCAATTGGAGATGCTTGCCAATCATTTAAAACTAAACCGTCGGGAGCTTGAATAGAATCAAATACTTTGCTATCAAATATATTCAATCCTTTAACACTCTTTGGATCTTCTTTTACTTTTGCAAACTCGTAAACAGCTTTAGAGAAAAATGCGAATTTTTCAGGTTCTTCAGTTTTTTCACTTGTTTGATAAATTGTACCGTTAAAATAATTATCATTTTTTACAAAGATAAGTTGCTTTTCTCTTCCTGCTTCGTCTTTAGTAGAAGACAAATAAATTTCAACATCTTCTGTTTTAGACTTAGCACTTTGATATGCATCTAATTTAAAAGAAGCTACTTTTTCAAGTTTAAAATCTTTTCCTTTATAAGAATAAATATATTCATTGCCTTCTTGTCTGAATGATGCAATACCTTTTTGTTGATACATCGGAATAAAAGTTGGAATATTTATACCAAGTTTAGTAACATTATTTTGTATTTCAACAGGAACAGAACCAAGACCGCCTTCTGTTACAGGTGCAAATTCTGATGTAACAGACCATAAAGTCGGGTTAGATTTTGTTATTGGTTTTATACTTGGTGCTTCATATAAATGCTTAGGAGCTGAAGTCTTTATTTCTTCGACAGCTTGTGCATATTTTTGAGCATTTTTATTTAAAGAATTAGAATTTTTTAATAATTGTATGCCATTGATATCTTCAACATACTTTTGCCCTAAACTATTTCCATTTAAAGCTATTGCTTGTTCCGCTGTGTAAATAGCACGTGATGATTTTGAATCTAAATCACTAACTTTATCAGATACTTTTTTCGGAAGATCTTTTTTTACATCGTCAGAAAGGTCACCGGCTTTATATGCGGTTCCAAGTCCGGCAAGAGCTAATAAAACAGACCAAATTTTAGCATTTTCTTTTTTTGAACTGTTTACTACATTTTGCATATTTTGAGTAGATAATATTCCTCTTTGTTCAGCTAACGCCTGCATTTTTGCAAGATCATCACTTAAATTTTTTATCTGTCCTTTTAAATCATTAACTAAATTATTATTTAAACCAGCAACTTTACTTGTTGTAATTTTAGTAGCAATTAATGCCGTAACAGGAATAGCAGCTATAGAAATAGCTATTGGAGCAACTGTCTTTGCGGTTTCAACCAGTTTCTCTTTTTTTTCTGATTTCTTATCTTTATTATCTGTTTGGACAACAGAATTATTTGTATACACCGGATTTGTTCTAAATTCAGAAAATGATCCAATTTCCATAAAAAACCCCTTCTAACACGCTAAACTAAAAAGGGTCCTAAATCTTTAAAAATGCTATTTTGGGGTATATTGTAAAAAATTTGTTACATTACTAAAGATAAAATTTTTAAAAAGCTTATAAATAAGATATCATTTATTGTTTTTCTTTTTTTAGTTTTATCAAAAATAAAATTAATATCTATTTTCGAAGATTCTTGAACCAGATTATATCTTTTTATTAAATCTTCAATATGTGCCCATATTTGC
>CALVAU010000061.1 GCA_944325615.1 Candidatus Gastranaerophilales bacterium
TAATATAAAATTACGTTCATCCCCGTGAACTGCTGCATTGCTTGCAATAGCATTCCGAGATATACCGCACGCCGTACATTTTTGTTTTCTTTGAATAAACTCCATCCTTCTTGCTTAACTTTCAAGCTTTCATGAATTTCTTCCAATTCACTGTCAGCTTTAGCGTCAGTTGTGTTAAGCATTCTTAAAATATCTTTGGCCTTCTCAAATTTTCCCTTTGATGCGAGCCATCTTGGGCTGTCAGGAAGCCCGAAAACGGAAACCATTAGCAGAATTGCAGGCAAGCTTATAATACCGAGCATCATTCGCCAATGTCCGCCATAGCTGAATATAGTATCAGAGATAAATGCAACTAAAATACCGATAGTTACCATCATCTGGTACATAGAAATAAGTTTTCCTCTGTTTTCTTTTTCAGACATTTCTGAAAGATATAACGGTGCAACATAAGAAGCGATACCGACTGCAAAACCGAGTAAAACTCTTGAAATTAAAAGAATAGTGACATTAGGTGCCATTGCAGATCCGATAGAACCCATTACAAATAGTGCAGCACCTGCCATCAAACTAGTTTTTCTTCCGAGTTTAAACGAAATCCATCCTGTAGAAATGGCACCAAGTGCAGCTCCAAGCATCATAGTAGATACAACCCATTCCTGTAATCTGCTGGAGAGTTCAAAATGCGTTGTAATAAAAGGCAATGCGCCTGAAATTACACCAATATCAAGACCGAATAATAGACCTGCCATACCGGCAGCAAAAGTGATAAAAATTTTCATCCGTTTTGCTTTTAAAGCCCTCTGGGTATCAATGGCATCAGTTCGCAAAGCGTCTTCCATATAAATCTCCTTCTAAAATCTATATAATTTATTATGCCCCATTTTTTTCATAATTATCAAATTTTTAAAAAAATTCCTACTTTATATGTATGTTACGTTTGTGAAAGATAGGGTATAAATATTTAAAAGAGGGTATTTATTAATGAAATCTTTAGAACAGTTAAAAAAAGATTTATCTAATGGTCTTTATGATTCAATTTTAGAAAAAATATATTGTAAAAAAGAGCCTTTTGAAATCAGAGAGAGGTACTTGGATTTACTAAACGGATTTTCAGCAAATTTTGGTTCAGATAGAGAAATCTCGCTTTTTAGTGCTCCCGGTCGAACAGAAATCGGCGGAAATCATACCGATCATCAACGAGGGTGTGTTTTAGCAGCTAGTGTTAATTTGGATGTGATTGCAGCTGTATCGTTGAATAATGAAAATGTTATAAGACTTCAATCCGAGGGTTATCCTCTTGATACGATTGATCTTGATGAGCTGTCACCTGAAATGTCTGAGTACAACCAAGCAAAAGCTTTAATCAAAGGTGTTGTAGCAAAGTTTAAGGAATTAGGATATGAGATAAAAGGATTTGACGCTTATACAACTTCTAATGTCTTGAAAGGTTCAGGCCTGTCAAGTTCTGCCGCATTTGAAGTCTTAATCGGTAATATTTTAAACGGACTTTTTGCAAATGATTCTGTAAGCGATGTAGAAATCGCTAAAATTGGGCAGTATGCAGAAAATGTTTATTTTGGAAAACCTTGCGGACTTATGGATCAAATGGCATCTTCAGTCGGTGCAGTGGTATCAATAGATTTTGAGGATAATGAAAATCCTTTAATAAAAAAAGTTGATTACGATTTTTCAAAATCAGGTTATGCACTTTGTATAATCGACAGCGGGGCTGACCATGCGGATTTGACGGATGAATACGCTGCTATTCCTTATGAAATGAAAAAAGTAGCACATGTATTTGAAAAAGAGGTTTTGAGAGAAGTTGATGAATCTCTTTTTATGGAAAGTTTAGCTTTAGTTCGAGAAAAATGCGGTGATAGAGCGGTTATGAGGGCTATGCATTTTTATGCGGATAATCGTCGTGCAATTTTAGAAGCAGAAGCTTTGAAAAAAGGTGATTTCGGAAGATTTTTAGAACTAGTGACCGAATCAGGAAGATCATCTTATATGTATTTGCAGAATGTATCAGTAGCTGGCTCATCCATTCATCAAGATGTTGCATTAGTTTTGGCTTTGTGCGATAAATTCTTAAAGAATAAAGGAGCATACAGGGTACATGGCGGAGGTTTTGCAGGTACAGTGCAGGCGTTTGTCCCTTTGAATATGTTAGAGGGATTTAAAACAAGGATTGAAAAAGCGATAGGTGAAGGTCGTTGCCATATATTATCAATCAGACCTGTCGGTGGTATTAGAATTGAATAATGAAATGAGGTAAATATGACGATATTAGTTTTAGGAGGAGCAGGATATATAGGCTCACATACAGTATATGAGCTTATAGATAAGGGGGAAGATGTAGTAATTGCAGACAGCTTGCAAACAGGCCATGTTGAGGCAATTCATCCTAAAGCAAGATTTTATAAAGGCGACATCAGAAACATTAGTTTTCTGGATGCTTTATTTAATAAAGAAAAAATTGATTCAGTAATACATTTTGCTGCAAATTCTCTTGTCGGAGAGAGTATGACAGATCCATTAAAGTATTATGACAATAATTTATATGGTACAATGGTGCTTTTACAATCAATGGTTAAAAACGGAGTTGGCAAAATAGTATTTTCGTCAACAGCAGCGACGTATGGAGAACCTGAAAATATTCCGATACTCGAAAGTGACAGAAAAGAGCCGACAAATACCTATGGTGAGACAAAACTTGCTATGGAAAAAATGATGAAATGGGTATCAAAGGCACATGATTTAAAATTTGTATCACTTCGTTATTTCAATGCTTGCGGGGCTCACAAATCAGGTAAAATCGGAGAGGCTCATGAACCTGAGACACATTTGATACCTTTGATTTTGCAGGTGCCGAATGGCCGAAGAGAACATATAAGTATTTTCGGAGATGATTATGATACACCTGATGGAACTTGTATCAGAGATTATATTCATGTAACTGATCTAGCACAGGCTCATATTTTAGCGGTTGAATATCTTCAAAAAGGCGGAGAATGTGATATATTCAATCTCGGTAACGGTGTCGGATTCAGTGTAAAAGAAGTAATAGATACAGCAAGAAAAGTTACAGGACATCCTATTCCATCAGAAATTTCACCGAGAAGAGCAGGAGATCCGGCACAGCTTGTGGCATCGAGTGAAAAGGCTAAGAAAGTTTTAGGCTGGAAGCCTGAACATGCTGATTTGGAAGAAATTATTGCATCAGCTTGGAATTGGCATAAAAATCATCCGTTTGGATTTGCAAAGTAGTAAGAAAGGACTTTATGATTTCAGAAAGTATTTCAAAACTTGTTCAATACGGTATCCAAAACAGCTTGATAAAAGAAGCTGATAAAATTTATGCGACAAATCGTATTCTTGAAATTTTACAGCTTGATGAATTTGAAGATTGTGAAATTTCTGATTGTGAACTTGATTTAGAACAGATTTTGAAAGAAATTTTGGATTTCGCATGTGAGAAAGGCTTGATCGAAGACAATATCG
>CALVAU010000062.1 GCA_944325615.1 Candidatus Gastranaerophilales bacterium
ATAGCTACAGCAACAACAAGAGACGTAAAACATTGGGATCCTGAAAATTGGAGAGCTGTGATAGAAGGTATAAAAGATGATTGCACTTTATTATTTACAGGTACAGAGTCTGATAGAGAATTATTAACATCAATCGGAGCAGACGAGCATGTAAATCTTTGCGGCAAGACCAATCTTGAAAGTTTGAGAGAATTGTTTTCAAGAGTTGATTTAGTAATGTCTCCAGACAGTGGAAGTGCGCATTTGGCTTGGGCAAGCGGAAAACCTGCAGTTATTGCAATATTTACCTGTACTCCTCCTAAAAAATACGGACCTTTTGGTAATGATGAAAAATATATTTCGATTAATGGTGGGATTTCTTGTCAGCCTTGCTGGAATACCAAAGTTTGTCCTATAGAAGGTGAAAATAACAAGCTTTGTACAAGAGTTCCTTCTCCTGATAAAATAATAAATATTGTAAAAAAAATCCTTAAAAATAACACAGCAAGGGCATAATATTATATAATACTAGTGTATTTCATTTAATTTTTCAGGGGCATAATGAGTTTTTTCGATAAATTAAGAGAATACAAAAAAACAATAGCTGATATTGAAAACAGTGTCTATGGTAACAAACAAGACTATCTGGAGATTTATGAGCGAAATCTTGAGTTGGAAAAAGAAATCGCAAATCGAACTCAAGAGTTGAATATCGCAAATAAAAGAATGCTCACCCTGCAGCATATTTGGGAGATGATGAATTCATCAAGGCCATTAGAAAGTGTTTTGGAAACTATTGTGAATAGTCTGCAAGGGGAACTAGGGTATTTGCACAGTACGATTTTAAGAAAACAAACTGATGAAAAAGGGGATTTTTTATCAGTAATTGCAGAAGCGGACAATTCAGCTATAAAAAGAGTCAATTCAATTATACAAATTCCTATGCAAATGCGTAGGTTAAATTACTTCCAAGACGGTTTTTATGCAAAAGCACTAAATGAAAAAAGAATAGTTACCGTAAAAAATATAGATGAAGCTCTTAAAAGTATTATTCCTGATATAAGAGAAGATATTTTTAAGAAAGTTATGAGCGGAATGAGAAGCAAGCTTCTCATTGTAATTCCTCTATATACAAGAAACAAACCGTTTGGACTTTTCTGTGTATTTTCATCACGAGATGAATTAGCAGATAGTGAGACGGATTTTTTGACTATTTTTGCTCAACAAATTGAAATGGCTATTACTATTGCCGATTTGTTCCAGGCAGTCAGAGAACAAGCTATTACAGACGGTCTTACAGGACTTTATAACCGCAGATATTTTGAAGAATATATTGCAAAAGAAGTTACAAGATCCTTAAGACAAAATCAGCCATTCAGCCTGATCGGAATTGATTTGGATTTCCTAAAAAAGATTAATGATGAGCACGGGCATGCATATGGAGATCTTGCGATTAGAACTGTTGCTGATGTATTAAAAAATAATGCAAGATCAATAGATGTTGCAGCAAGAATGGGTGGTGAAGAATTTAATATTTTATTACCCGGAATTGATTCTCAGGGTGCAATGACAGCAGCTGAGAGAATCCGCAAAGCTATTGAAGAAAAAGAGCTTGATGTGATAGGTCATATTACGGCAAGTGTCGGCGTTGCAACTTTTCTTGAGCATTCTGATAATTTAGAAGATTTATTGGAACTTACGGATCAGGCGATGTATCAGTCAAAAAGATTGGGCAGAAATCGCGTAACTCTTGCAAAACCGATTACTGAAACAAGCTGGCAGGAAGTTGCTGTAAATACTTTTCTTGATATTTTATCAAAACATAATGTGCCGATTGAAAGTAATCTTCTTGAAGATTTGACAGGCAAGCTTACAACAATTAAAGAGCAGTCTGAGATGCCTAAAGAAATTCTTTACTCAGTTGCTGATATGCTTATAAAAACATATAATCCTTTGCACGAATCAGGCGGAGTAAAGTCAAAAATCCTGCTTGCGTCCTCACTTGCAAAGCGTTTTGATCTTCCAAAAGAAGAGATAGACAAATTGAAAATAGCAGTACTGCTTTATGATATCGGAAATATTATGCTGCCAAAAGAAATTCTGCAAAAATCATCTCCGCTGACTGAAGAGGAACGTCTGCATATCCAAGAGCATCCGATAATTGCAGCAAGAGATATATTAAAGCCGATTTCTTATATTCAGGATATAATTCCGATAGTCGAGCACCACCATGAAAACTGGGACGGCAGCGGATACCCAGGAAAAATTTCCAAAGATGAAATCCCGCTTACTTCTCAAATTATTTTGATAGTAGATGCTTATTTTGCTCTGACGGAACATCGTCCTTATCGTGCAAAATTGTCACCGGTCGAAGCTTTGATTGAAATTAAAAAAGATACGGGCAAAAAGTGGAGTGAGGCTCTTGTGCAGGAATTTGTTACATTAATAGAGCATGATATAAACTGATTTTGCAGGCGATTTAGATGAAAGAAAAAGAGTATATAAACATAATTAAAAATCTCCTGAATTCAAAATATATCGGGGATGATTGTGCGTATTTAAAAGATTTGGGTATTGTAATTTCTCAAGACAATCTTGTGGAAGAGGTGCATTTTTCGCTAAAATATGCAACCCCGTATGAATTGGGTTGGAAATCGGCAATGGTTAATATTTCAGATATATGTGCAAGCGGAGCGGAGCCTAAGTATTTGACTGTCGGACTATCACTGCCTGCAAATATAGACGGTGAATTTGTTAAAGAGTTTTATAACGGACTTAAAAATGCATCAGGTGATGTCGAAATAGTCGGTGGAGATATTACAGGAGCAGATAAAGTTTTTATATCTGTTACCGCAGTCGGGAAAACTGTGGGAAGAAAAATTTCTTCAAGAAAAAATGCAAAAGTCGGATATAAAATAATTGTCTCGGGAGAACATGGCTCGAGTTCAGCCGGACTCAAACTTTTGATTGAAAATAAAAAAGCTCCTGAAAAATTCATAAAGGCTCATCTTATGCCGAAAGCTCAAGTTGATTTTTCAAAAAAAATTGCAACTTCAATAAAGAGTAATTATGCGATGATGGATACATCAGACGGGCTTATGGATGCACTTTCTCAAATAGCGGAAATGAGTAATGTGAATTTGGAAGTTGAGTTTGATAAAATCCCTTATGATAAAGATTTGGAAAATTTTTCAGATTATCGAGATTTGATATTATTTGGCGGTGAAGATTACCAGATTGTAGCTGTCGTACCAGAGAATGTTGCAAAAGATTTTACTGTAATCGGTGAGGTGAAAGAAGGTTCAGGAGTTACGATTTTATCGAATGGGAAAAAAGAATTTTTTTCAAAATTGGATGTAGAAAAAAAACTTTTTAATCATTTTAAAAATTAATAATTGAATTGTTTAAAAAAATAAGATATAATAAAAATGTAGAAAAAAAGAAGGAGCTGGAAATGCACGCTATACTTGAAAAACGGGGGGGGGGGGCACCCGAGAATAAGCTCCTCAAAGGAAATTTTTTAGGATTAGTATTAAACTTATTGAAGTTTAAAAAGCCGATTTTACCCTGTCATCCTGAGGGTAGAGCCCGAAGGATTTCAAAAAAGAACAAGCAAGAGATTCTTCGCTTTGCTCAGAATGACAAAAAATGTGCATTCACTATGGCGGAAGTTCTTATAACAATAGGAATTATCGGCATAATAGCAGCTATGACGTTGCCAAGTTTAATAGGAAATTATCAGAAAAAAGTTACAGTGGAACGTTTAAAACAAACCTACTCAATATTGAGTCAGGCTTTTTTGCGTTCTCAAGTTGACAATGGCGAGCCTAGAGAGTGGGATTTGGGGCGTTATTCTAAGAATGATTCAGCTGCATTGGAAGAAATTTGCAAGCTTTATATTGAACCATATCTACAAATGAATGGCAAACCCAAACGTGGAAGTCTTAAAAATGCAGGTTGGAAAAGTTATCACCTTTTATCAGGTGAAGTTTCAGAAAGACCAAGTATAAACAATTCTGCTATGTATATAATGCCTCTTGCAAATGGTGTATCTATTATGCCAAGCTTTAATTCAGATTCATCTGGAAAATTAGTTGGTCTTTTGATATATGTTGATATCAATGGGCCAGCCGGTCCGAATATTTCAGGAATTGATGGTTTTTGTCTATCATTATATTTTGAAAATGCGCAACTGAGCTTTTGGGGGTCAGGACAATCTAGAGAGTATATAAAACAAAATAGTTGTACTCGTAAAACAGGAGGGGTAAATACCTCTTTGGGATGTGGTGCTCTAATATTTAGAGATAATTGGGAAATAACAGCGGATTACCCTTGGTAGTTATCTCAATTTTCTTGCAAGTGATAGGCCGGCAGGCAATTTCAAAACAACGTTTTTATAATCATGGTGATTTGAAATCGTGTCAATAAACGGTTTTACTTTTGCTTCGTGAGAAAGCACGTTATCTACTGCCAAAATTCCGCCTGCGATTAGATGAGGATGAATAAGTTCAAAATATCTCAAAGTTTCACTTTTATTGGCATCAATAAAGACGAAATCAAATTTTTCATTTTCAGGTAGATATTCCAAAATCTTTATTGCAGAACCTTCAAGAGTTGTGATAATATCAAGGACTCCGCATTTTTCAAAGTTTTCTCTTGCAGGTTTAATCCTTTTTTCGTAAAACTCAACAGTTGTAAGCTTACCGCCTGTTTCTTTGAGAGCTTTTCCTATCCAAATTCCTGAATACCCGTTAGATGTTCCAAGTTCAAGTACATTTTGAGATTTGTTTTCTCTGATTAAAAGGTTTAAAAACTCTCCTGTAACTCGAGAAATATTCCAAAACTGTTTTTGGGTTTTCTCAAGTTCAATTAGGGTATTTTGTGTAATTTCATCAAAATTTTCTATCATTTGCTTATCTTTTTCACTTTGTCAACTACTACTATTGAGTTAATCGGAATTTCTACAAAATTATTTTTAACAACTTTTTTCATTCCTAGATCGATTATAGAATATTTTTTAGCTTTTGAATCGGTAACAATCGCAAGGTTTGTGTTATCAATGCGGAAAATCTTGGTAGAAAATCCGTCAGTTCCCAATTCAATTATATCTGTCAGCTGATCTGTTTTTGTATCGATTACGCAAATTTCATTATTGATTGCGCCGAGAATATATAACTTATCGTTAAATACAAGCATATCAACAGGCTTTTCAGTAATATTGGTTTCTCCAACCAGTCCTATTGTCTTGTAATCAATTATTGCCAGACGATTTTTTGTACGGCTTGTTATGTAAATTTTGTTATTTGCATAAACGATTTTTGATGTGTTAGGAAATCTTCCTATTTCACGGAGAAGATATCCGTTATCAAGTTCTACTGCCCATATTTCATTTGTTTTTTTGTCAA
>CALVAU010000063.1 GCA_944325615.1 Candidatus Gastranaerophilales bacterium
ACAGTAATGCCAGTAAGTGCAGCAACAATAAAAGTAAAAGCTCTATCCGATTTCACAACAGAAAAACCTACAGATACTTTGACTGTAGAGGCTGTAACAGATTTGAACTTAGATAATGAAATTTTGATTTTTCAAGGTTATACGATGAAAGGGGATATTGTAGATGTAGTAAGTCCCAAAAGGCTTAAAAGGGATGCGACGTTTTCTTTTATATTAACTGAGTATATTGATAGAGAAGGTGTTGTACATAAAGTAGATAATGAAAACCGTATAGTCAAAGGAAAATTTACAACCAAATTCAACTACTTAAGTGTAGCAAAATCAGCAGCGCTAACTGTAGGCAGCTATTTTGTAAAAGGTCTTTCTTTAGGTTATGCCGCCGTTGAAGGTGCAATTAAAAACGAAGAAGATAATCGTCTAAAATCAAGTGCTGTTTCTTTATATGAAAGTACTCCGATATCTTATGTTGAAAAAGGGCAAGATATTGTGATTGCAAAAGATCAGGTGTTTATGTTGAATTTTAAATTAAAAGATGAAGAAACTGATGAGCCTAATTATGAATATACTGATCTGTCAGGCGAAAATGATACTAAAGAAAAAATTACTGATGATTCTCAAAAGTTGAATGAAAAAGAAGTTAATTCAACTCTAAATAAAGAAAATGTACAAAATGTTGAGATAAATGATTTTGAAGATTTAGAAGATTTAGAAGATTTAGAAAAAAATGAAGTTCCTGCATCAACTGTAAAAGGTGATAGTGATGCAGTTGAATATGAAAATCACGATGGCTTTCATCTACGTCGCAGAACTCGAAAATACCCGATAGAAATGAAAGATCAAACAGTGCCGGATACAGCTGAACCGATGTCAGTGCCAGATCCTGTTAATACTCAGCCATTAGCTCCGCTTGAGTTACCTGAAACTTACTAAACTTCGGCAACAGTAGTTTTTATTTTCCCGTTGCCTTCAAAATGAATTTCTTTTTCAATATCATTTTGGCAAAAAACTATTTTTGCTTTGTTTTGGTTATCTTCCAAAAAGTTTGTAACTTCTTTTATCTCTAAATCCATCACAATCCCTTTCTACTTATATTATTTATGATAACAGTTTTTTAATCTGTTTTCAAGCCTATTAAAACCTTTGAATAAAAAAAAGACCGATGAAAAAATCATCGGTCTTTTTTTTAATTGATTATATGAATTACTAGCCTTTAACTTGGCTCATAACTTCTTCTGCAAAGTTGTCTTGGCGTTTTTCAAGACCTTCACCAAGAACGAATCTTGTGAATGATTTAATTGTCAATTTGCCTTCGATTAACTGTTCAATAGTTACATCAGGATTTTTAACAAAAGGTTGTTCAAGAAGAACTTTTGAAGCTAAAAGTTTGTTTACTCTGCCTTCAACAATTTTAGCTCTGATGTTTTCAGGTTTCTTTTGAAGATCTTCTTTACCCATTTCAATTTCAGTTTCATGGTCGATAACAGATTGAGGAATTTCTGCTCTTGATAAAAATTCAGGAGCATTAGATGCGATATGAAGACAAATGTCGTTCATTAATTCGTCATCTTTTTTATCAGTTTGCAAAAGAACACCGATTTTGCCGTTGTGGATGTATGTTGCAACATTTCCTTCATAACGTACAAATCTTCTGAAAGTGATTTTTTCACCGATAGACGCGATTTTTTCTTTTATAACTTCTTCAATAGTTTTACCGCATTTTGGGCAAGTTGAAGCAACGAAAGTTTCAACGTCAGCAGGATTAGATTCAGCAACAGCTTTAGCTAAGCAATTTGAAAGTTCTTTGAATTCTTCATTTTTAGCAACGAAGTCAGTTTCGCAGTTAACTTCAACCATAGCGCCTGCATTATCAACGATAGCAGATGCAATAAGTCCTTCTGCAGCAATTCTTCCCATTTTCTTATCAGCTGAAGCCATACCTTTTTGACGTAGCACGTCCATAGCTTTTTCCATATCTCCGTCAGTTTCAACAAGTGCTTTTTTAGCATCCATCATACCTGCACCGGTTTTGTCACGGAGTTCTTTTACCATTTGTGCTGTAATATTCATGTTTCTCTCCTATATTTTGTAATGGGCGCCAGCTTATGCTGACGCCATATTATAAAATTTATTATTTTACTTCTTCTGCAACTTCTTCTGCGCTTACGCCAGCATCTTCAGCTTTAATTTCTTCAATTTTAGCTGTTGTGTTAGCTTTGTTTTCTTTTAATTGTTTTCCTTCAAGTACAGCATCCGCAAGTTTAGAAGTGATTAATCTGATTGATCTGATAGCATCATCGTTTCCTGGGATAACATAATCAATATTAGAAGGATCTGCATTTGTATCAGCTAAACAGATTACAGGGATTCCTAATTTTTTAGCTTCAAGAATAGCGATTTCATCTTTCTTTTGATCGATAACGAAGATTAAATCAGTCAATCCTCTCATTTCTTTGATACCGCCTAATGTTTTGCTTAATTTAGCTAATTGACGATTTAATTGAGCGATTTCTTTTTTAGGTAATTTTTCAGCGTGTCCGCTGTTCAAGAAATCTTCTAATTCTCTTAATTTGCTAACACGTCCTCTGATTGTTTCAAAGTTAGTTAACATACCACCAAGCCATCTTCTGTTGATGTAATAAGCACCTGATCTTTGTGCTTCTTCAGCTACAACTTCAGCAGCTTGTTTTTTTGTACCTACAAATAAGATATTTTTATTACGTGCAGCGAATTCTCTTACTACTTCATAAGCTTTATCAAGTAAGTCTGAAGTCTTACGTAAATCAAATACATAAATTCCGTTTCTTGCACCGTAAATATACGGTTTCATTTTAGGGTTCCATCTTTGTGTTTGGTGACCGAAGTGTACACCGGCTTCCAAAAGTTCAATCATAGATGCTACTGGCATCGGTTTTCTCCTTTTTATTTTTACTTAGTACTACGGGAAATACTGTCCCATTCCAAAATACATAAAAACAAGTCTTAACTTGTTTTGGGTAACTTAGAACTAGGGCAAAACCTATCGGACTAGTATAACCAATTATATATTATTACAAAAATACATTTTAGCAAACTTTAATGTTACAAAATTTAAATACTTAAGCAAAAAAAATCGGACCTCCCCTAAAGTTAGTCCGGTATTTCATTTCTGAAACAAAAAGGATTTACATTAACTTAAGTCTTTTTTACCTGCCCAAGTCTGCAGTATAACTATCCTCTCTCTCTTCTCCCTAATACTCAATTCCTTGTCTTGCCATTACTCCCATATCAAAGTAGTGTTTGATAGGTTTCATTTCTGTAACAAGGTGAGCCATTGCTTTTAATTCAGGGTGTGCATATCTTCCTGTCAAAACTATTTCCAAGTTTTCAGGTTTGTTCATCAATGCCTCTTTTACTTCTGATACTTTTATCATATTCATTGCTGTACAAATATTGATTTCATCTAATATGATAAGTTGATATTCGCCTGATTTAATAGCTTTTTTAGCAAATTCCCAACCTTTTTTAGCTTCTTTATAGTCGTCCATACAAACATTGTGAGAATAACATACTCTATCCATTCCAAATTGAACTACATCAAGGTTTGGAAGGAATTTTGATGATGAAATTATTTCACCGTATGATGTTGCGCTATCGCCTTTTGTAAATTGGATAATTAAAACTTTCCAACCATGTCCAAGCGCACGAAGTGCTAAACCTAATGATGCTGTAGTTTTACCTTTTCCATCTCCTGTGTAAATTTGAATATAACCATGTTCTAACACTTCTCTACTACCTCCGAATATAAACTATAATTCTTATCCATATTTTAAACGATTTTTGAACTCTTCTTAATCGACCTATGGATTTATAAGACTAAAGGAGAGGATCTATATTTATCAATCCCCGCCTCCCAAGATGTAAATTCATCATAGAACAAATTTTTATTCTTGGAACATTTTTATAACGCTCCATGCCAATCTTTTTACAATTAAATTTCATCTAAATCCAAAGATTGACATTCTATAAGCTTTTTGAGAATTGCTCCAAATAAGTGAAAAATTTACAATAATTTTGTAAATATAAAGTAACATTCTATTGCAAAGTTTCAAAGAAGTCTTGCATACAAGCTTTCGCTTGTTTTTAAAAAATTAAGCAAGCTTAACAAATTTCAAGAAAGTAAAAAAAATGCAAAATACAAGTATTTAAGTTGCATAAATGTCGATAAATACGGGTATAGTGTATATACAAGGGATATTCACTTGATTTGTAAATAAATGTAAAGAAAAATCTTAAGGAAAGGCAATTATTTAAAGGTTATATACTTTATATATATACGAAGTATATAAAAAAGAGAGAATTATGGGTTTACCAGCAGTACAAAAACCAATAGTTAAAGCGGGTCTAAAGACCGCAATAAAAAGCAAGAGTTTTGAAGCGCCTAAGCTTGACACTCGAAGTTCAGCATCTACTGCAACTGTGTCAGCTTCAACTTCTACAAATTCTGCAAAAACAACTGCGTTAAATTCATTAAGTACAACATCAAAATCTTCTAATATATTTTCAAGCGGAGAGTATGCAAAATACAATAATTATGTTGGCGGTAAGAGAAACGTTAATCCAAGCGATTATACAATGTATAATGTTGGCGTAAATTTAGATGCAAGTATTGCATCAGGTTTTGCACAAACTCCTCGTAGCGCAAGACGTGAGGCTTATCAGCTAAATAAAGATTTGCAAAAATATATAAGTGCAATGAATGCAAACAGAAACACAGGCTCTACTGCTGCCGGTACTATGGCGATGCTGAATCAATTAGGAACTTTAGCAGGAGAGGTTACAAAAACTATTGCATCTACAAAAGCTTCAAAATCACAGGCCGCCGATTCAAATCAATCAACTGCACAATTTAGTGGTGATTCATCAAAAGATTATGCTGCAAAAATAGATTCCGAAAACGGACTTTTGAATGCAGCTCAAGCAAACAGCGAAGTTTTAGCTCAAAATATTGCCGAAAGTACTGAAACTTTAAATACTAAATCAGGAGAATTGACTAAAGTAACAGATGATATTAGCAATCTTAACCAACAAATAGATTCATTAGAAAAGACAATTGGTAAAAATCCTGATCCTGCAGCAATAGCAAGTAATCAAGCAAGATTAGCTGAGTTAAAAACTCAATTGACAGCTAAAAAGGCAGAGCAAACAAAATTAAAAACAGAAGTAGATAGCCTTAAAGGTGAAATTAAACGTAATAATGAAGAAAAAGCAAAAGTTGATAAAGAAATCGAACAACACGAATCAAATCTTGCTCAATATGAAAATAAGAAAACACAATATGAAAGAGCAGAACAACGTGAATTAAGCAGTTCATACAGCAAATTAGGAAAATTGGCTAACCAAGCAAAAAGCGAAACTAATGAAAGTAAAAAACAAAAAATAATCGATGAATATAGAGACCTTGCAGCTAAATACAATACAACAGTTGATAACACAACTGTAAAAGGATATCAAAGAGTTTCAGATGAGCCGATTTTATCATAATAGTTGAATTTTAATCTTGGGTTTTAAAAACTTTACATAGGACTTTACATTTGACTTTATGTAATTTATAATAATTTCAGAAAAAAGAACGGGCACCCCCGTTCTTTTTCTATCATCAGGGGAAAATCCTTATTCGGATGGTAAATTTGTGAAGGAAGGAAGTGCCATGAAACAAGATATTAACAGACACGAAATTTTAGAAAAAATTAATCCGTTAATAGAAAATACTGCAATGCGTTTTGGGTATATTCCTATAGAAATTGATTTTTCCAAAGAAAATCATCGTTGGTTTTTGAGAATTTATCTATATTCAAATGAAAAGGATGTAACTCTTGACGATTGTGAAAAAGTTACAAGAAGTCTTTCAGATTTTTTGGATGAACTTATTCCAGTCAAATATTATCTAGAAGTATCATCCCCTGGATTGGAGAGAAAATTCAAATCAGATAAAGAATTCATAATCTTTAAAGGCAGAAATGTAAGTATAAAGCTTAAAACTCCACTAGAGGGTGAAGAAGAAAAAGTTTTTAAAGGTGAAATCTTAGATTTTGACGAAAATGAAGGGTTAAAATTCTTTAGATTTGATGACGGAAAAGAACTTCAAATACCAAGAAGTAATATCCAGTCTGCAAAACTTTATATCGATTAAAAATGACAATTTAATATAGTGTCCTCAGGGACAGAAAGGTTATAAGATGATAAAAATAGGAACAGCACTTTTTGAAGCTTGTGAAGAATTGGAACGCGAAAGAGGAATTTCAAAAGAAGTTTTAATTGCTTCTTTGTGCGATGCAATGGTTGCAGCTTACAAAAAACATATGAGAATTAAAGAATCAGCTAACGTTGAGGCTATATTAGATGAACAATCAGGTGAAATCGGTGTATTCAGAACAAAAGTTGTTGTGAATGAAGTTGAAGATCCTGATGAACAGATTTCATTAGCGCAAGCAAAAGAAATTGATGAGGATGTTGAAATCGATGATGAAGTTAAAATTGAAGTAACACCGGATCAATTCGGCAGAATCGCTGCTCAATCTGCAAAACAAGTTATTACACAAAGAATCAGAGAAGCTGAAAGAAACCTTGTATTGCAAGAATTTATGGATAAAAAAGGTACTCTTGTAACAGGTATAATCCAAAGAGTTGAAAACCGCAACGTGATTGTAAATATCGGAAAAACAGATGCGATTATGCCGCAAAAAGAACAAATTCCTGGTGAATATTACAAACCTGGAAACAGAATAAGAGTATTTGTTCTCAACGTAAAAGAAACAACAAGATTGCCACAAGTAATTGTATCTCATGCGCATGCTGAAATCGTTCGTGAGTTATTTGAATTGGAAGTTCCGGAAATTGAAGACGGAATTGTTGAAATTAAATCAATTTCACGTGAAGCAGGCTATAGAACTAAAATTGCGGTATGGTCAAATGACCCTGAAGTAGATTCAGTAGGAGCTTGTATCGGACCTCGCGGAAGCAGAATTCAGACAATAGTTTCGGAGTTGAAAAATGAAAAAATTGATATTGTAAGATATTCTGAAGACCCTGTAGAATATATTGTAAACGCACTATCTCCAGCAAGAGTTGTTTCAGTGGACATCTTAGCGGATGATGAATATGCTCATGATGCGATGGTAGTTGTTCCTGATGATCAATTAAGCCTTGCAATCGGAAGAGAAGGTCAAAATGTTCGTTTGGCACACAAACTTACAGGCTGGAAAATAGATATCAAGAGTGTTTCTCAAATGGAAAAAGCTGAAGCACAAAATATTCAAAATTATCAGGAAGAGCCTCAAGAAGATGATTTTGAAGATGAAGATGATGAATTGAAGCAGGAAATCGAAGAAGAAATGAATCAACAAGCTTATGATGAAGATGATATTCAGCACGAAGAAGCTGTTGAAGAAGTTTCTGAAGATGAAGAATTGTAATAATTGATAATCATTTCTAAAGTTAAAACAGAGCTTCAAATTGAGGCTCTGTTTTTTTAGCAAAAATATTTTTTAGCTGTTTTATATAAATATAGAATTAAGGAGGATAAATGAATAATACAATCAATTTTACATCAAGCTACCGTTTTCCAATGACACAGCCCGGAGTTAACAGATTTAAAAGAGAATCTTTAAAGCCAGAATTAATCAAAAATATTGATAAAATCGGAGCTTTCCAAATCCCAAATACAGGTAAAGGCTACGGTAGAATTTCTGTAAAAGAACGATATGACGGCTTTGTAGAAGGCATTTTGAAACGATTAAACTTTAAAAGATATCAAAAAATGCCCCTGCACGATGTTTCAATTGCTAAAGTAGATGAAGCTGTAAAAGATTTAGGAAGAACCGGTGATTATGTTCAAAAAGGTATGCAAAAAGCTCCTATGAAAAAAAATAAATTTTCAAAAAACCGTGGATAAAAACTTTCGCCGAAAAGTACGCCTTGACAAAAAAATTTGAGCAAATATTATTAATAATATAATAATATGGCTTAAAATACCAAATTAGTAAGTAGTATAAGTAGTAAAAAGGAGATTAATCTCATGGCAAGAGAAAAGTATGAACGTACCAAACCGCACGTTAACATTGGTACCATCGGACACGTTGACCACGGTAAAACAACGTTAACAGCTGCGATTACTGCTGTATTAGCAGCTGCAGGACAAGCTGCATTGAAGAAATTTGATGAAATCGGTGCTGCTCCTGAAGAAAAAGCAAGAGGTATTACAATTTCTACAGCTCACGTAGAATATGAAACAGCAGCAAGACACTATGCTCACGTTGACTGCCCTGGACACGCTGACTATGTTAAAAACATGATCACAGGTGCAGCTCAAATGGATGGTGCAATTCTAGTAGTTGCAGCAACAGATGGTGCAATGCCTCAAACTCGTGAACATATCCTTCTTGCTCGCCAAGTTGGTGTTCCAAACCTAGTTGTATTCTTGAACAAATGTGATATGGTTGACGATCCTGAATTGTTAGAATTAGTTGAAATGGAAGTTCGTGAACTTCTTTCTTCATACGAATTTGACGGAGACAACATTCCATTCATTCACGGTTCAGCATTAAAAGCTTTGGAAGCAGCTCAAGCTAATCCGAAAATCCAACGTGGTGAAGACAAATGGGTTGATAAAATTTGGGAATTGATGGATGCTATCGATTCTTACTTCCCAACTCCAGAACGTGATTTAGACAAACCATTCTTGATGCCTGTTGAAGACGTATTCTCTATCACTGGTCGTGGTACAGTTGCTACAGGTCGTGTAGAACGTGGTATTGTTAAAGTTGGTGATGAAGTTGAATTAGTTGGTTTAGGCGAAACTAAGAAAACAACTGTAACAGGTGTTGAAATGTTCAGAAAATCTCTTGACCAAGGTCAAGCTGGTGACAACATCGGTGCATTACTTCGTGGTATCGATAAAACTGAAATTCAACGTGGTCAAGTTCTTGCAAAACCAGGAACAATTCACCCACACACTAAATTCACAGCTAACGTTTACGTATTAACAAAAGAAGAAGGCGGACGTCACACTCCATTCTTCCCAGGATACAGACCTCAATTCTACATCAGAACTACTGACGTAACTGGTTCAATCAAATTCGACGGT
>CALVAU010000064.1 GCA_944325615.1 Candidatus Gastranaerophilales bacterium
TGAAAAAGATACAGAAATGGTTATCTCACTTCCGATGTTCCCTGAACTTACAAAAGAAGAACAACAAACTGTTGCGAAAACTTTGATTGATTGCATTCAAAAATCAAAGTCAAAAGTAACTGCTTAATTATTTGAATACATAAAAAATCCGGCTTTTTAAAAAGTCGGATTTTTTTATTATTTTAATTTACGAATTTATTTATCAGAATTATTTGAATTTCTTATATGCTTTATGAGATAGCTTGCACCAGATAACAACAATAGTGCTCCTGCTGCCATAGCAATGGCTTGAGGAATTGTTGTTTTGTTTTTAGCTAAATTTTTAGGGATTGACCATTCTTTTTTAAAGAACAATTCATCCGCATTTTTATAAAAGATTTTATCAATCAATTCATCGGCTTTAGCTCCAAAATTTTCTTTTATAACAGTTTTTACATCACTTACTGTTTTTTCATAAGCTTCTTTGGGCGATAGATTATTTTTCAAGCTTTCCCCAAAGCAGCCTAATGGAACATCTGTTCCAAATAGAACTCTATCTGTAGCATTGCGTTTATCTAATTCTTTTATAAGATTTACTAGACTTGGCTTTTCTGGACTACTTAACCCATCTTTGCCCCAATCTACCCATGAAATATCGACATATAATTTTGCATCATTTTTATCAATGGAGTTTAATAGAATATCAATTGCATTTTGATGAGACTTAGCATCCCCTGCACCCATGTGAGCCATTACAACAGGTACATCCGGATATTTTTTTGCAAGTTTATAAATTAATTCTGGAGAAGATACTTTATCTATATTTTCATTCGGAACATTTAAATTTATATCTGAATGAAATACGCAAGGAAGTTTGTATCTTTTTGCCAATTGCATATATGGGAAATACTCAGGTCTATCCGGAGCAAACTCAAAAACTCTTGGGTGGAATTTTAGCCCTACAAACTTTCCAGGATGATCTTGTATTAGACGATTCAGCAGAACTGAATTTCCTTGAGTTTTTGAAGGCTGACAAGCTGCAAGAGGAAAATATTTTGGATTATCTTTGCAAATATTCAAAAGCTCCTCATTTCCTTTTACCTCGTCCAACATGCCTTTATCTACAAAACAATCTAAGTTTGAAATCAAAATCTTTTCAATATTGTCCTGCTGCATCTCTCCTTGAACTTTTACATTCAATGGGGACTTTACAAATTGATCCAAAAACGCTTTATCAAAATTAAGCAAATTACTTTTATTAGTTTCTTCACTCCAGTGCCCTGAATGCATATGAGAATCTATTATTGCCCCTTTAAATGATATATTTCCGACTTCCCCTATCTTCATGCAAATAAATCTCCTATATTTATATCGTCATTTGCTCTTCGTTGAATAATCTCTTCGCCCAATTTTGTTCCTTTTTCTACTTCATCTGCAGCCAAATTACAATACTTAGAGGGGAAATATTCTCCACGTCTTGCTGCAATATCAGAAAGATTTCTAAAAGTTTCAATTATGTACTTTCTTGAGTGATCTTCGCTGCCATAATCTATGTTTTCAGGATTTTCAAGATAATTTTTACATAGATTATTCAAATATGAATTGTAAAGTCCGTTAGCTCCAACATAATCTCCGTTATGATGCTTTGCTTCAGCTAGATATTTATACACTCTCATATGAGTAATGCTATTTCTGTCCAGACCACCCATCATATCAATATATTCTAAAGCTTTTACTAAATAATCTTCTACTTTTGGATAATCTTTGTAATTTCTAGCACTTAGAGCATTTTCAAGTCTTCCGTGTATTCCATTCATAAGATCAACATGATCATCAATTAATAAATCATAACATCTATTGTTATCTACATCTCTGCTTAATGCTGAAAAAATAGCAAATTCACCTGATCTTAAAGGCATTACACTAGGTCTTCCACTAGCTTCTGCATCAGCTTTCGGATAAATTATTTTATAATCGCCGTTACGTCTGAAATAATTTTGAAGTGAAGAATCTACAAAATCACCTCTGTCATATATTTTATTATTTATCAATTCTTCTTCTGTAAATAATTTCCATACTGGATAAAGTTTATTATCAAAATCTGCATTTACTGCACCTTTTTGAAGTGCTTGTCTGAATAATGCAGTCTGTTCATCGGTTGCAACAGCTTCATCTGTGCTCAGACCTACAAACTTTGAGATTTTTTCAAGTTCTTTATTAAATGGAAATTCTTCATAAGGATACTGATTTGTTACAGTATCATTAAAACTGTATCCTATAAGTTTACCGTTTTCTCGTATTGGAGAAAGGTTATATACTCCTCTTGCTCCATCTTTTATTGTTGTATCATAAGCTGATAACAAATGATCCGTTCCATCAAGTTTTTTCATATTGACAACATCAGCATTTGAAAGAGTTAACAAATTGAAATCATACCATTCTTTTTGTTTTAAATATTGCATCATATTATTAACTTTGCCGTCTTTATCGTATCCTGTTGCCAAAAAGTTTTCCAACTCAGGAGTCTCGCCTCTTTGTCCTGCAAGCCAAGTTATATTTTTTTCTTGAGGTTTTGCGACCGGAATATAAGTTCTTTTAGCATTTAGTTTATTTATTTCCTGTATAATTCCATAAGTAAATTCTAAACCTTGATTTTCTGGATCCATATATCTTATATATTTGCGGTATTTATCAGGCTCGTCATATAGAACTTTTAAAAAGTTCATAATTCTTGATTTTTGAGTCTGCACAGTCTCAGCTGTCAAATGAATAAAATTACCCATTACATGCTTATATTGCTCTGCTAAATTTTGCAATGGCACTGTTACTGATACAGGAAGTGCTACATAAGAATCTTTTGATATTAAAGAATAACGATTTAAATAATTAAGCCTATCTTCAACATTTTTCAAATATTTATTATATTTTGCATCAGGTGCATGCTCGGTTGGATAAAGTTTTATATTTGCGTCACAATTTATTGCATTGATAAAGCGTTTCAAAAATTGAGCATGATTTCCGCCATCAATCATAAAAACATTATATCCAGTGAAAGGAATCTCACTATTTGTCTTTGATGGCTGCTCTGAAGATTTTACGAATACATCCTGCGTATTATTTTTCAAAATCGGGTTTTGAACATATTCTTTTTTATTAACTGCTCTATTTGCTGACCATAGCGAGGAAATCGAATTAATTCTCATTATACTACTACACTTTCTATTTCATTAATACCCAATTATACTTAAACTCCAAAATAAAATATTTGCTAGCCACGTGGCTATTTTTTACAAAAACTTTACAAATAACAATAAAAAAACAGTGCTAATAAGCACTGTTTTTTAAGCCCAAGCTATTTCCGTCCTTCTTATCGGAACTTCAATTTGTTCTCCGAACTCATTTACTTTAGTCTGAGTCGTTTTACCAATAAACCCTATTGCATCTGGATTTGGTGCAAACGGGTTTGCAAGCCAGTTTTTACCAACCAGATTAAAACTGCTTTTCGTTATATTACTTTTACTCCAATAATCATTGTTTGGAGTATATCTGCTTGTACTCTCTGATTGAACAATCTTGGATGTATTATATGTATTATCTAATCTTTCATGAGGATCTTTAAAACCGACTGGGTCTATTTGCAACCCACCTTGAAATCCGTTTGCCATATCCTTTGTCCTTTTTTATACTCTTATATATATAAAGTATATACTTATTAAATAATTGCCTTTTTTGAGTATGTATATTTAACATTTGTTTACAATAAACACATGCCCGTTTTTTATAAAAAATAACACTATGTTAAGATTTGTAAAGTGTAAATTCTACACTATATAGGCATTTTGGGATTTGGCTAAAAATTAATAAAACCATTCAGTTGACATTTAAAATCTTGTATGCAATAATAAGGACATAAGATTTAAGTGTAGTCGAAACACTAAATATAAATAGATTCATTAACCCCAAAAACATATAAACTCCTAAATAATAAACACTAAAAGAGACCATTAGGATGCAGAAAACGACCCACTCAGTA
>CALVAU010000065.1 GCA_944325615.1 Candidatus Gastranaerophilales bacterium
CCGATACCTAATACGATACCTGAGTATAAATAACCTGCAACTTGTGCTATATTTAAAATTCTAAGCTGTTTTCTTATACCTTTACCAATTTCGCCTGCTGGAATTTTCTTAGACATTTGAGAAAAACTCAAAGCCTTACCATCTTCTGAAACTGAAGGGATATTAAGACGTTTTAATCCTTCAATCATAACTTCATCACGAGTCTTAAGTTTCTTTTTGAAGAAGGATTTTTCATCAATATTTTTAATTAATGAGTTCTCTTTATCCATAGCTAAAGCAACACCTTTTGCCACAAAGTTGCCTAACACAAGCCAGTTAAAGAAGCCTAGTACGTCTTTTACGACAGATTCACGCAGTTCGTCTTTATCTCTTGCTACTATAAACCTTGACATAATCGTCATACCATAAATCAGTTTAAACTGGTTCAAAGTCGGAATCATACCTTTATATTGAATATTTTTCAAAAGTCCGCCTTCTTTACGTGCAAGATCTGCGATTATACCGCCGCCAAAAACTGCTGCAGCTGCCGCTTTCCATAGTTTAAAATTAAAACTTTTATCTTTTTCACGACCTTCGACTCCGACAAAACCGTCACTTCCAGTCTTCTTTTTAGTCAAATAAATATTCAAAGGTTGTATAGACATACCAACCATTGAACCTAAAGCCATACCAATGATAGTTCTTGCTGTATTTACGTGTTTTAGACCGTTAATAAATTTGTTTTTTGTAAAATCAGTTTCATCGAAAGCTTTTATTACATTTTCTTTAGTAAATGTTTTGGCAACATTATAAATATTTTCAACAAAACCAGATAAAGAGTTTGTTGTTTCTTTATTACAAGCTTTTAATTTATAATCAGATTCATATCCTGTTGCTTCTGTGATGTAATTTACTAAATATTGTTTTGTAGAAGCAGGAATTGTATCACCTTGAATATCTGGGTTTGTTAAAGCTGACATATAACGTTTTACAACATTTCCGACTTCATAATCACTCAAATGTTTTTCTTTATCAGAAGCACTAGTAGAAAGGTTTTTAAATACGTCATTCAGCGTCTTTTCTAGATTTTCAAGAGCATTTTTTCTTATTACTTTTTCATCTTTTACATCTGCTGATAACTTATTTGCCTGCATATTATTATGAAAAAGATTTCCAATAATATCAAAAGTTTCATTATCTGCAAAAATTTTGTCAGCTCTAATTCCAAAAGTTTTATTCAAAGCAAGAGAAAAAGCTAAAGCTGCAAGTGATCCATAAACACCTATTAAAGAATGGTTGATAGTACCTGAGGCCTCACGACGACCGGTTTCCATACCAGCTGCAGGTCCTCTGTTAATAAAGTCAACCGTTGTTCTAGGTAAAACCATTGAGCCAACATCCACAGCATTTGCACCCCAAGCTTGGTTTGTATCCAAAAATCTAAGACCTAAGCTTATTGCATCGCTTGCGCCTGTAAATCGAACTTTTTCATCTTGTTTGTTATTTTCTTGTTTTAGTTTATATTGGGGTATGTTTTGAATTTTCATGATTTTCTCCTTACGAATTTATAAATGCTTTAAACGAAGTTTTTACGGCTGCTTGATTGGACAACACTGATGTCGATGCTGACGCGGCAGCCGATGTACCGGCGCCGGTGGTTGCCCCTGCGGTCGATGCTTTTTTAGCATTTAAGTTCGCAAGATCTTCCTTTGCTTTATTTTTATTTGTTTGTGTTCTTGTATATAATGGTATAAATATACCCAATGAAATAAGAGAGAATGCTAAGTTACCTATCTGACAAATAGTTCTTAATTTTTTATCATGAGGCAATGCTAATTCATCTGTTGATTTAAGTGAGGTATGTTTTGCCCAATTCCAGAATTTTTGCAAAACATTTGCATTATCATCAACTTTTTTCAAACGATTGATTAACTTAACTTTTCCGCCATTCATGTGCTCAATAAGTGTAGCAATTCCTTTTGCTGCATAATCTCCTAAGAAATAGAAACTAGCAAATGTTGCAATATCTCTGATAGTTGATTCTCTTAATTCATTTCTATCTTCAGATGCAGCCATTCGGCTTGCAAAAGTTGCTGTTGAAATAATACGTGCCTGATCCATTGTAGGGAATAGCCCCTTGAATTGATATAAAGAACTTAGACTAGGCTTGTCCATCATCATTGAAAGCCCGCATACTCCAAGCATTGACCCAACTGAAATAAATTTTTGTTTTAATAAATCAGCCTTTTCTTTTGGAGTTAAATCTTTATATTCTTTTTTATCTTGATAATCATTATAAATCGGAGCACCTTTACGGCCTGATAGTTTATGAGTAATCCATCTGTTAATCGGTTGCGCTGATATTGCAAGTGGAATAATTAAGCTCAAACCGCCTAAACTTTTCCAATTAACTAATTCTTTAGCTTTTGCAAAGTATTTTGAAAGATCTTCAGCTGTTTTTATTCCGCTTTCTTTAGCTCCATGCAAAACTTTCGGAGTATCCTTACAAAATGCAGCTAAATTGTTACCCAAGAATTGTTCTTCACCAACATATCTGATATTTTCTGATATATGAGTTATACCAACCAAATTTTGGTAAGCTTTTTTTGTATTCTTATAATCCCCATCCATTGCCGCTTTAGCTAGAATATCAAGGGCATCTTCTGCTTCTTTTTTCAGTTTTACTTTTGAAATAGCATCTTCTAGAGAATTAGCAGCTTTAACTTCGTCTGCATTATCTGCTAAAAGTTCTACAAATTTTTTCCTGCCTTGTTCTGTGTATGCTTCACCATCAACACCTTCTAAGGACAAGATTGATCTTTTGAAGAAATCTTTATAATAATCTACGCTTGGTTCTCCTGATTTATAAAATTTAGCAATCTTATCATAAGCTTCATTATTAGCCCAAGTATTTATCAAGTTTTTATCAAACTTACCCAGAATAGGCTTATTAAATAAAGCACCTGCACCCATTACTACAAAGCTTGGCAAAATACAGTTGATAAAAAGACCTGAGAATTCTCTTCTAAAGGCTTCAAAACCACCAAATATATTTAATTGTCTTTTTTCTTTGCCATTCTTATCTAAAATAGGATTGCCGTTTTCATCTTTCTTTTTAGAACCGGCATAAGTTTCTACAATAGTTCTTGGAATAATTGCTGTTGATAAATCAAGAACAGAAACATTCAACATCGGGTGTTCTTCACATTTTTGAACACCTTTTATAAACAAATCAACTATACCGCCTTTAAAAGCAGGTTGATTTTGTACATTCTTATTAATACTCTTTTCAGGGGTATTTTTTTTATTTACGCTACTTATACTAACTTTTTCTATCATAAAAAATCGTCTGGTTTTATTTCACACACTTATTATAACAACAGCACACTAATATTAAAAGCTGTGAATTTTAAAAATTGCGCTTGTATGCTCTAATGTTAAGGAGATATTAAGAAGAATTTTTGATTATTTTTTTAATTTTACGTTTTTTTAGAGTATTTTTTTTATTTTTTTTAGTGAAAATCGATTGATTCTAACTAAAATTAAGCAAATTTTTAAAAATTTCATTATAAAAAATTTTGTAAATAATTGTAACAAATACAATAAAAACCTTTATTTTTATATAAATTATATATACTAATTGAAGTTTTTTACGAACTCAAGAGCATGCTCTTTTGTCATGATATCACCATTAATTTGAGCTTCATGTAAAGCATTCATAATTTCACCTAACTTTGGAGAAGGGGGTATATTTAATATTTTCATTACCTCATTACCATCTAAAAGTTTAGGTAAGGGTTCTAGTGTATCCTTTACTTTCAAATAAAATTCTAAAAGATTGGTCAATGCATTTATATTTTCTTCAATGATTTCATCAGATATTTCAGGACCCCTCGCTGATAAACGGTCTGCTTGAGCTAAGATTATTTCATCTATCGAATTATCTTCCATTTTTCTTACATAACGCATCATAATTTTTTCATTTACTAATGGAGCTGAGATTACAGATGAAGGATAAATATGTTTTTTTATCATTGTTGAAATATAATCAATTTGTTTATTTGAAAAAGCCATCTTTTTTAGAATAGAGACAGACATCTTAGCACCAACATCATCGTGTTTAATAAATCTGTGACGGCCTGTATCCTTATCTATCGTCCAAGTCTGAAACTTTCCGATATCATGCAAAAATCCTGCAAGCTTCAAATGAGCAAGTCTAGAGTAACCTCCAAAATCATTTTTTTCTAAGTGTTCTTTTACATCATTTGAAGAATTTTCGTATAAGATATTTATTTGTTTAACAGTTTCTATCGAATGCTCAAAAAGACGTAAATGATGATGAGAATTTGGCGGTACTTTTTTCAAATCATTAACTATAGGAAAAATTCTTTCCAATAAACCGATTTCATCCATATTTTTAAGAGCGGTTTCAGTATATTTACCGCTGTACAGGTGCATTATTTCATAATTTATACGCTCAATTGCAGGCCTTGAAATTAAATCTATATATTTTTCAATATACTTTAAAGACTCCTCATCAATCTTAAATCCCGTTACTGCTTGAAATCTGAATACTCTAAGCAAACGCAACGGATCATCAAACAGGTTTTTTTCCTCAATTATTCTTAATATTCCTGAATTTAAATCGGAAAGCCCATTTACTATATCTATTAGCTCATTATTTCTCAAATTTATTACAAGAGCATTTATTGTTAAATCACGTCTTTTCAAATCCTTTTCTAAATCATTTTCAATAGGGTTTGTAATATCAAGATAATTTATTTTATCCTTCATTACAACACGATATATTTTATTTGTTTCATCTAATGGAACGAAAGTCGCATCAAAAAATTTTGCAATCTTTTGTGAAAAAATTTTGGCATCATTGTCTAAAATGAGTAAATCTCTGTCATAAGTTACTTTTCCAAGCAGCAAATCTCTTACAGCACCACCGACAAGACAAATTTCTTCATCAAAATTGTCTATCACTGATTTTAAGACTTCATCAGAATTAATTTTTTCCGCAATTTTCAAATTCATAAATTATATTTCCTAATGCAACAGTTACGGCGGTTTCCGCTTTCAATATTAAATCCCCGAGTGTGAGCATAGGGATATTTTCTTTTTCAAAAAATTCAAATTCAGCCATTGAAAAACCACCCTCAGGGCCTATTATCACAAGAAGATTTTCACTTTCTTTAATAGGATTTTTCAAAAATAAATCTCTCAGAGTTAATTCAGCTTTACGCTCACAAAAAGCAATTATTCTATCAAATCGTCCGGATTTTACTAGTGTATTAAGATCAGATAATTCCTCACAAACTGGAATTACAGCTCTTTCACACTGCTTTGAAGCCTCATACATTATACGATTCCATCTTGAGATTTTATTTTCAATGACAGACTTATTCAGAGCACAATTATCAGTATAAATAGGAATTACAGCTCTTACTCCAAGTTCGGTTGCTTTTTCTACTACAAAATTTTGTGCATCACTTCTTAGAGGGCTTTGTGCTAGGTATAAATTAAACTTCAAATCCCTTTTTGAATAATAAGATTTTTCAATATTTAATTCTATAGTTTTTGATGAAATTTGAGTAATAACAGTCTCGTATTGGATTCTTTTTTCATCAATTAAGAGAACATTTTCACCTACTCTTGCCCGCAAAGATTTTGCAAGATGAGTATAATTTTCTTTATCATCTATTATTATTTTATTATCTATAACATTTTGTGAATTTATAAAAAAATGAGGCACTTTTATTTCCTTTCTAATGCATTTTACAATAAAAAGAGGTTATTTGAAAATATTTATTAAATTTTAATTATTTTACTAGCTTTTTAATTGTGTTTGAAGTATTATTCAAGTAGTAGAAATTTCAACTTATAACCAATTGGGAGATTATCGTGGAAAACACTAAACAAAATGAAAAAGTTATTGGAATACCCCGAGCTATGTCGTTTTATAACAATTACCCTTTTTATTACGGTTTTTTCACTGATTTGGGTATTAAAATAGTTTTGTCAGACATTACAACAAAACAGACCATGTCTAGGGGTTCTGCACTTGTGGTAACTGAGACTTGTCTGCCGATTAAAGTTTATATCGGACATATTTTGAATTTGTTAGACAAAGGTGTGGATAAAATTTTTGTGCCATCATTGCAGTCAATTGCACACAAAATTTATAACTGCTCAAAAATCAGAGGACTTCCCGATCTTGTAAGAAATGTTGTAAAAAAAGATTTTACAATGGTAGAAGCGACTCTTGATAAATCAGAAAAAAATCAAGGATTATATACTTTTTTGAAAGAAATTGCAGCTTACTTTGATATTACAGATGAAAACATAATTAAAAGAGCATCAAAAGCAGGCTGGAGATGTTATAACAATTTCTTTATCATGACAAAATCTGGTATGAGTTACAAAAAAGCAATGAATTATGCTCTACAAGGTAAGATTTTCATTGAAAATCAAACTAAAGAATACCCGATTTCTGTTGCTCTTGTATCTCATGGATATAACATCTATGATGAGCGTACTTCTATGAAAATCATTGAAAAATTAGAAAAAATGGATGTAAAAGTTGTTACGTCATTACAGCTTTCTAATGAACAAATGGATGAAGGTATTGCAACTTTAGGTGAAGAAAGATACTGGGCTAATGAATATGAAATGACAGGTACTGCCGGTCATTATTTAAAAGACAATCGTATTGACGGTATCATAACTCTTACAGCTTTTGGCTGCGGACCGGATTCTTTAATGGTTGAAAGAATTCAAAGAAAAGCTAAACATTTTGGAAAACCGCTTTTACATTTGACAATTGACGAACAAACGGGTGAAGCAGGATTTATAACAAGATTGGAAGCATTTGTAGATATGTTGTTCCGCAAAAAACGAGCTAATATCATTAATAACATAGAAATTAATAATACGAAAAGCAATTACATTCCAAATACAAACTTTATTGAAACTAAATAATAATAAACGCCACAATAAATGAGGCGTTTTTATTTATAATCATATTAAAAAAAGCGAAGATTTTCATCTTCGCTTTTTTAATTCTTATATATCATCACTGACTAAACTTTACGTTTGCGAGCAGCTTCTGACTTACGTTTTCTTTTTACGCTTGGTTTTTCATATCTTTCGCGTTTTTTTACTTCTGAAAGAATACCAGCTTTTTGAATCTTTTTCTTAAAACGTCTTAGTGCGCTTTCAATTGATTCATTTTCGCCAACTTTTACTTCTGCCATTTATATTTTCACCACCTTTATGGTCCTTTTGTACATTATATAACTGATTATAAACTAAATAAAAATAAATTTCAAGATGTTACAGGGATAACACAAATTATTTTAATTGCAATTATCTTTTATCAAGCTTTTCATATTTTTTTATTAATCTTGGGAGCCAATCCTCCAATAAATCATTGTATATCTTTATATATTTTTCATCTTTTATTTTACAAGGATAATTTCCGGTTGAATAAAATGCATAATTTTTATCCTCTCGAACTTCTAATATTTCAAAATCATTAACTAACGGATCTTTTTTAGTAATTTTTACTCTATGCCAAGAGCTGTTACTATATATAAAATTAAATTCCTTATTACCATTTTTAACATTTAACTTTACTGGCTCATTTGATACTTTACTATAAAATTTTAAAGCCAAATCTGCAGTCTGATCTACTAAATCCTGACTTGCTTCAGTTAAATAGACTTTTGGAGTAAAAGCTTTTTTTACGGTATTACTAATTCTTGATAAAAAATTCCCGTTAAAACTACAAGACAAGTTGTAATTTGGGGTATTTTTAACTTGCATAAAATCCTTTCAATTAATTTATACTAAAATATAAAACCAGTATATACTAATTTAGTAGCATATACTGGTTTTTAAGTCAACATAATATGATTGAAATTTAACTTTATCATAAATTTTTATTTATACAATCAAATTAAACTTATTTACATTGTTATTCTTAGGATACAGTCTTCTAAATTCATCATCAGAAACAGAATTCTTTTGTAATTGTGAAATATATCCTTTGTATTCAGATATTACGGAATTAACCCATGTACAATCCTTGGTCTTAGGATTAGTTTTAAGATTTGCTATCGCTGTGCTGTATTGATTGATCAATAGCGAAGCATCTGATTGTTTGATTGGTCCCATATAACCCATAATAAAAATTTCCTTTCTTATTATTATAAAAACAATAAGTCATTGGAAATTGCTTAATTAAGCAGAAAGTGTAAAGATT
>CALVAU010000066.1 GCA_944325615.1 Candidatus Gastranaerophilales bacterium
ATAATATCAAAAGCAAGCTTTGTTTGAGCAAAGCGAGTCAGCTTGCTTTAGGTGAAACAAATTACAATTGATTAGCGAACGGAGTATCAGGTCGTGGTTTGCGTCGCTTTTCCATAAAAGCGACCGCTGTCTGCGTAAGACCCGCCGGAGGCTATATTATTTTTTTGATTTATTTTAATAACAAATATTATGGAAAATTATCGTTATTTTTGTATAATTGCTTTATGGATAAAAAATCTTTTATAAAATATCTTAGAAGTCTTGGAATTGAGGTTCATACAACGACAAAAGCTCGCGGGCATCAGGGGTTTTTCTGTAACAATAGAATTGATATATCAAAAAACACTCCCGAAAATCGGATAATGCCAACTTTATTGCACGAATTTGCACATTACATACATTTTCAATTAGAACCGGATTTGCCGAAAACCGGAGGAAGCCTTAAGGTTTTATTTAAGGCTGATAATCCGATTATAGAAAAAGAACTTTTTAAAGTAACAAATTTTGTTGATGAAAATTCACTTTGTGTAAAACTTACAGAACATAGAGCGCGAGTACATGAAAAGATTTTGGAATACGATAGAATTATTAAAAAAGCTTATCCGAAATTTTTGAGGTCAAAAAAGTTTAAAGAATTTGATAAATATATAAAAAAGTCTGATGCAAAATACCTTTTAAAATATGACAGAGTAAAAGTTATGGGTGGATTTTTAGGGTTTACACCAAAGCTTTATACAATAAATACAATTGAAGAATGTTTTCCTAAAATGCCAAAAGAATTTGCAGCTTATATCAGATTAAAATCTGCAATAAGAAAGCAATCGAGAATTACTGCAAGAATAAATCGTTTGAATAAATATTATAAGCGTCCGACTGAATTGTTTGCAAGATTTATAGAGGGATTGTATCTGGATAGAGAATGGACAGAAGCGATAGCACCAAATACCTGTGAAATATTTTTCGAATTGCTCTATGATGGATATTATGGTAATCTAAAAGATGTAATTAAATAATTTTGAGGTTGGTATGGCAGAAAAAGATATTGCTTTGATGAGAGAGAATTTAAGAGAGTTCTATTTTAAAAAAGTTAAGCCAAATCTCGAAGAAATAAATGATTCAAGAAAAATTAATCGCAGAAATATTTATGGCGCATTATTAATTTTAGTCGCTTTTGTTTGGTTTCAATTCTTTGGAAACTTAGAAATTGGAGGGCAAAATTGTGGAGCTTTCGGAATAGTATTTTTTGTCGCAGGTTTTATTCTGCTTGCTTTTAACAAGAAAAAAGCAGAAAGTTTTTTCTCCCTGAGCCTTGAAGATGATATAAAAACAAAATTAATGCCTGAATTTTTGAAGATTTTTAATTCTGAAATGAAGTGGTCGAATAGCAATTTCTCTAAAGTAGCAAAAGATTTGAATATATATAAAACTTTAAATATAATGAATCCTTATAAAATATTAACTTTTGATGATACCATATGCGGAGAATATAATGATGTTAAATTTAATATTTTAGAAGCTGATACTTCAATAGCTTCAGTAAAAAATTTGATGATATTTTTTTTTCCATTGTATTTGCAGGCGGCTGTGGCTGCTTTGCTGTGATAATAGCTTTAGTTATAATAATAAATATCGCTGTCGTATTAAGTAATATTTTTAATAATAATTTGATTTTAATTTTAGCGTTTTTAGCTTGTCTTTTAGGCCTTCCTTTATTCGGGTTATTTAAATTCTTAAAAAGGTCACCATTTCGAGGTGTGTTGGTTGAATTTGAAATGAATAAGAATTTTGAGGGACATACATTTATTTTGGAAAGAGCTTTAAGCTCAAGTTCTGTAAAGTTTGATCGTTCAAAGTTTGAAGAGGTAAAACTTGAAGATCCGGAGTTTATGGAAAAATACATTGTATATTCTGACAATCAAGTTGAAGCAAGATATATTCTAACGACTGCTTTTATAGAAAGATTCAGAAATATGAAAATGGCCTTTAAGGCAAAATTTATTCGAGCTGCATTCAAGGATGGCAAAATAACAATTTCTGTAAATGCCGGACGTGATTTGTTTGCTATGTGCAGTTATAATAAAGATACTGACAGTAATACTTTTATGGAACTATTTGATGAACTTTTGTCTGTATTTGAACTTATTAATGCGTTAAAACTTAATCAAAAAATAGGTTTATAAAGATTTTATACTCTTCCATAAATATCTTCGTATCTTATTATATCTTCTTCAATCAACAATTCTCCCATTTGAACTTCAAGAACTTCTACGGGAATATCATAGGGGTTTTGAAGTGAATGAATTGCTTTGAGCGGAATATCAATACTTTCATTAGGATTTAAAATCAGCTCTTTTTTATCCAAAATAACTTTTGCGCAACCGGATAATATTACCCAATGTTCACTTCTGTGGTTGTGTGATTGAAGTGATAATTTTTGTTTTGGGTTTACATGTATAATTTTAGTTAAAAATCCTTCGCCTTGGGCTATAACTTTATAAAAACCCCAAGGTCTATATACGGTTGTGTGAACTTTTGAAGTGTTGTTATTTTTTTGTTTTAATTCATCATAAATATATCGTACTTCTTGAGTTTTGTCCTTTTTACAGGCAAGAATTGCATCTTCTGTCTCAACAAGTATTGTATCTTCAAGTCCAATAGTTGCAACAAGTTTTGAAGTTGAATAAACTAGTGAATTTTTAGAATTTCTATCGAGTATTTCTCCGACAAAAACATTTCCGTTACTATCTTTTGCGCTTGAATCATATAGAGTTTTCCAATCCCCTAAATCGCTCCAATCACTTTCTAGTTCGACCATTGCTAGTTTGTCTGATTTTTCTAATAAAGTATTCTCTATTGAAATATTAGGCATTTTATCAAATTCAATAAATGGAATTTCTTTAGAATTACTCATATCAATATTATTAGTAATATCGAAGATCTCTGGAGCATGCTTTTTTAGTTTTTCAAATAAAACTGAAGGTTTGAATATAATTATTCCGCAATTCCAAAAAACGGATTTGTCTTCAATCAAATTTTTGGCGGTATCATAATCAGGTTTTTCAATAAATTTATTAACCTTAAATCCGCATTCTATATTCTCCCCGATTTTAATATATCCAAGACCAGTTTCAGGATATTTCGGTTCAGTTCCGAATGTAACAATGTAACCTTTTTGAGCAAGTTGTTCTGCTTTATAGACAGATTCTGAAAATTTTTCGATATCTTTTATTAAATGATCTGTCGGGGCAACGATTATTGTATCATCAGAATTAGAAATTTGAGATAAATATTTAGTAGAAATAGTAATAGCAGGAGCGGTATTTTTAGATGAAGGCTCTGATAAAATTATGATATCATTTGCCAAATCTTTTATTTGAGATTTGACATTAGCCTCAAGATTTTTGTTTGTGATGACCAAAATATTTTGTGTAGGAATAAATTTTTGTAGTCTTTCAAATGTATTTTGTAATAAGCTTTTCCCATCTGCCAAATTTAAAAGCTGTTTTGGAGATAAATCCCTTGACAGAGGCCACAATTTATTACCAACTCCGCCAGCCAATATAATACCAAACATGTTAACTCCTATATTTTTAGAAAAGTTTAATCTCTTAATATATTATATTATAAAAACATTATATCCGATGAATGTAACTTTTTTTGAAAAATTTTCAAAATCAATTAAAATTTGCTACTATAATAAAGATGAATGAAATGAATACTCGTAAAAAAATAATATTAATAAGTTCACTGGCTGTAATATTTTTTGCTGGCGGAATATTTTTTAATAAGCTATATCAAACACCATTAAAATCTCAAAAAATTTATAAAGAAGCTCTTGCTGATTATAAAAGTGGAGATTTTTCAAATTCATATTATTTATTTTCAAGGATTTCTGCATTATCAGATTTAAAACCTGCAGCATTGTATAGACAGGCTGAAGCTGCAAAAGCAATAGATGATAAAGAATCTGCAGTGAAAAAATACCAATTATTGTTTAATACATACCCAAAAAATCCTTTGAGTATTCGAGCAAAATATCTTGCTGCTCAAATTTTATCTGATGAAAATCCAAAGCTTGCCAAAAGGTATTTTGAACAAATAATGCAGGATGCACCAAATACCGATTATGCGATTGCGGCTGAGTATTATTGCGGATTGATTTTGAAAAATGAATATACAAAAAATTCAAATACAATTTTTCCGCTTTCAAAAAAGCATGACGTTGAAGAATATTTTAGACATTATTTAAAACGAGCACCTGAGGGCAGGTTAGCTGTTAGTGTAATTAATAATTGGCTTGAATTGGATAAAAATATTTCATCTGATGATTATTTACTAATGGCAAATTCATTGTACAAATTTGGAGAATACCCGAGAGTAAAAGAATTGTTGGAAAAAACAAGTGATGTAGAAAGCTGGGTATTGCATGCCAAAAATTTAAATGTCATGGGACATAAGTCTGAAGCTTTGGAAGTTTTAGAGCAAGGACTTTTGCAAAATACAGCTTATGTATCCGAAGATGATGTAATTGATGCTATAAATCTTTATTTTTCGCTCAGTTCTACACCAAATTTAGAATTGGCAAAGACTCTTGGACCAAAAGTTTCAGGCAAAGGGCATGACTATATAGCTTCATTAAGATGCAAATATTCTTCAGGTTATGACAAAACTCAATGTTATAAAGAATTATACTTAGCCTATCCAAATGGCAAATATGCTCCAAAAGCTTTGTCTGAAATATTTATGAGTGCTGTAAACTCAAATGATAATGAAAGTGCAAAGAAAATCGGACAGGATTATTTGAATAAATTCCGTGATAAAGAAGATGCCCCAATGGTCATGTTCTGGCTTGGAAAACTCGCAGAAGCTACAAGAGATTATAGCGAATATATGAGCATATATAAAAGTGTCATCACAAATTATCCTGATAATTATTATGCGTATCGTGCATATCTTTGCTTGAATCATCAAACTTCTCCGATTATAACCGATTTTATAACTCCTCAGCCGGTTGTATATCCTTATCCTAATCCTAATAAAACTTTGAAAAAACTTGTGGAACTTGAAGATTATGAAATAGTAGATGAAATATCTGGTGATGATGATTTTATTAAAAGTTGGGTATTATATCAACAAGGTGATTTTTCTCATTCAATGTTAATTGCAAGAAATGCAATGGAGGAACTTGAGAGAAAACCTGATAAATATGACCTACGTTGGCGTTTGGTATATCCGGTTCATTATTATGAAGATATTAAAAAGTATGCTGACGAAACAGGGAATTGCCCTCCTTTAATGTTGTCAATAACAAGAGAAGAAAGCTATTTTAATCCGCATGCCTCAAGCTATGTCGGGGCAAAAGGGCTTATGCAGCTTATGCCTGCAACTGCAGCAGAAATTGCAAGTAAAAAAAGTCTGGGTTACTATGATTTATCAAATTCAGCCTCAAATATAAAACTCGGAAACTATTACTATGCTTATATAAAAAGTCTTCTTTCTGGCATGGATGTATCAGCTATTGCATCTTATAACGGTGGAATAGGATCAGTTACAAGGTGGAAAAAATCTCTAAGTTATACAGACACAGATAGTTTTGTAGAACAAATCCCTTACGAAGAAACTCAAAATTATGTCAAAAAAGTGCTAAGATCGTACTGGAATTATATAAGAATATATAATGGCAACGGCTAATTGATAATTGTTTATTACAATAAAAAAGTCATGCTTTTTATGCATGACTTTTTTATTATTTAACAAAATAACTAAATCATATTTTTTCTGATTTTTTCTTTAGCTTTTTCAATTTGTTTAATTCTTTTTTCAGTAGTCTTTATTTGTTTATCCAAAGCTTTTCTTTCATTCTTGATAAGTTTGTATTGAGAATCTATATCAGAATATTGTGCCTTTAAATTCAATAATTCATTTCTAACATCAACTTGTGCATTATCTAGTTTTAAAATTGCACTCTGCATATTTGAACTACCTGTTACTTCAACTTGCTGCGGAGTAGTAGATGTAACATTTGACGTAGTTGTTGTTGCTGCACTTGTTCTTACAGAGCTGTTGTTGTAATTAGCATTGTCGAAATTTAAAGGTGTGAAAGCATTTCCATCAGCAAATGCAACACCAGAGCATGCCAATGTCATGAAAATTGAAATTGCAAGAATTTTTGAAGTTTTAATCATATCTATTATCTCCTCTTTTTCTATAATATACCGCTACCTGATAGTAGTATAAATTACAAAAAAATCTCATGCGTCATTCATTTTGATGAAAAATCTAAAAAAGCATGGAACATTTTGAAAATAAAAGCATCAGTAAATATATTACAAAATGAATTGTGAACGATTGTAAACTGCCAAAACCCTTATACTGAGATAGTTTTAGAAAAATGAAGAATTTTTGTTGAAATTTTTTGAAAAAGAATGTTGATTTTAAAATTTCTTTTGGCTATGATTATAGACGTGCCGAGTGCACAGCGAACCTTAAATTTTCAAAGAAAATTAAAAAAATAGTTGACAAGAAAAATTTAAGTAGTAAGATAAAAATTACGGTCAGAAATTTGAACGGACCGAGTGACTAGCCAAAAACCCCAAGATTTTGCACTAAGCAAAAGGGTCTAATAACGAGTCAAAAAATAAGCACATTGAAAACAGAATAGCTGAGAAACTTTGTTCAATTCGAGAAAAGGTGAACGGACAATAAACGCGAAAGCGAAGAAATGAGTCGAGCGTTGCAGCGATGCAACGATGGAATAAACTTTCTGACAA
>CALVAU010000067.1 GCA_944325615.1 Candidatus Gastranaerophilales bacterium
ATATTTAGTTTCGCTTTCTGTCGGCTCAATCATTAATGCTTCATGCACAATTAGCGGGAAATAAACCGTTGGCGGATGAGTATTTGCATCCATTAAAGCTTTTGCTACATTAAGCGTAGATATACCAGTTTCATGTTTTAGATCTTCTCCTGATAATACAAACTCATGCATGCAAGGTACATCATAAGGTAGTTTATAATATTTCTTTAGCTTTTCTTTTAGATAATTTGCATTTAACACAGCATTTTCACTTGCATTTTTGAGGTTTTTTTTTTTTTTTAAAATATAAGCATAAGCTTTTACTAAAACTCCAAAACTGCCGTAAAAATCTCTAACATTTCCTATTGAATGTTTCAAATCATATTTTTTGAAATATTTCTTCCCGTCAAAATCAACAACAGGAATTGGAAGATACTCTTTCAAACTTTCGACAACACCAACCGGACCTGCACCTGGACCTCCACCACCATGAGGGGTTGCAAAGGTTTTATGCAAATTCAAATGAACTACATCAAATCCCATAAGTTTCGGATTTGTATATCCCATAATAGCATTAAAATTTGCACCGTCGTAATATAGTAAAGACCCGTTTTCATGCATGATTCTAGAAATTTCAAGCACATTTTCTTCAAAAATCCCTAACGTATTAGGGTTTGTCATCATTATCGCTGCAACATCTGAATCAAGTAAGGATTTCAAATCATCAACATCTACCTGTCCTTTAGAATTTGACTTGACTGATACTATTTCAAATCCGCATAAAGCAGCACTTGCAGGGTTTGTACCATGAGCGGAATCAGGAACTATTACTTTTTTTCTAAAGTCTTTTTTAGTTTCAAAGTATTTTTTAATAACCATCATGCCGGTAAGTTCACCATGAGCACCGGCAGCAGGCTGCAAAGTAATAGCATCCATGCCCGTAATTTTCTTAAGCGCTTCTTGCAAATTGTACATAAGCTCCAATGCACCTTGCGAATCCTCATCATTTTGAGCTGGATGAAGATTTGAAAATCCGTCTAATGACGCTAAAAGCTCATTAACTTTAGGATTATACTTCATTGTGCAAGATCCTAGAGGATAAAAGCCTTTTTCTATACAAAAATTTCTGTCTGAAAGTTCTTTATAATGACGAAGAACCTCTAATTCACTTAAAGAAGGAAGGTTACAAAATTTTTTTCTCAAAAACTTTTCATCTATAAAATTGACATTTATATCTTCATCAGTAAATGTTATCCCATCAATATTACTGTTCTTTTCAAATATAGTTTTCATAGAATTATCAGATTATCCCCTGTTTTTTCAAATCTTTTTTTATTTTATCCAAACCTGCCTGTATTATTCTTGAAATTCTAGACTGCGAAATATCAAATTCTTCAGCGATTTCGCGTAATTTTTTCTCTTTGAAAAATTTATATTCAATAAGTTCTCGCTCACGTCTTGGTAGCTTTTTCATAGATTCTAAAATATGTGCTTTTAATTCTGCAAATTCTAAGGATTCTTCAGGTGTTTTATCTTCAGCTTTTATTTGAGTAGGGACTTCAGCTTCCTGCATTTCATCAATTGATAAAATAGTTTTATATACCTCAACTCTTAATTCTTGTTCTTCTTCAGTCGCTTCTTGAATACGTTCTTTTTTATTTTTTAACGAATACCATTTGTAGCGTCTGCGAACTTCGTTTCTTATAGCCCATTTTATTGCAGTCGAAAGATATGTATTGTTGTAGTTTTCAGGTGAATTATTTTTGAACAAAATATATAAAGTATGATTGCCTATATTTATTAATTCAGGCAAATCAATCAAATGTGAAACCGAAAATTTTTGATACTCAACCTTTGCTATAGTTTCGATTAAATTTTTATAATCCCTAAGGTTAACCTTTTGTTCTGCGGTCATGACTACAACACTTATCCTAGAATCTAATTCCTAACAACATAATATCAAAAAAAACTATAGAATACCAGATAATTTAATTTTCCTTAACATAATTTATAGTGAAATAAAATTAATAAATAAGTAAGGAGTTTTTATGAATATATTATTTTGTACAGACGGATCAAAAATAAGTTTCAATGCACTGCACAACTTTGCAAACTGGAATAAAAATGCAATAGTAGATGCAATTTGCGTAATAGATTGGACATTCATACCTGAAGATATCAATATTGAAACAGAAGGGTTTTCAACAAATTGTGCAAATGTAGCAGATGGGATCTTAGAATATACCAAACAAGAAGTTGAAAAATACGGGATGCTTTTCGGAGAAAAAATAAAATACTGCGGTAGCGCAATAGAAAGCATATTAGAACAAACAACAAAAGAGAAATACGATATCGTTCTAATGGGCTCACACGGCAAAAAAGGTATTCAAAAATGGCTCGGGTCGGTATCAAGAGAAATTGTCTACAACAACAAGCTCTCCACTTATGTATCCAAGGAAGAAAATAATAAAAAAAGAGTACTTTTTACAACCGATGGCACAGAAAGTGCAAACTATGCAATAACAGAAGCAATAGAGAATTTAAATCTTGATGATAAAGAAATATTTTTATGCACTGTAAACGAGACCCCTGATATGTTATTCTTAGACGGAACACTTGATACAAATTGGATTTTGGCAATCGAACGACAGCAGGAAAAATATTCTCAAAACACTCTTGAGGATTTAAAGGAAAGATTTAAATCCAAACACATAGAAATAAAAAAAAGCATAATCCTAAGCGGGAATCCTGCTCAAAAGATAATTGATTTTGCTAAAAACCATCAAATTGATTTGATTGTGCTTGGCAGCAAATGCAAAACTAAAATGCAGGATTTTCTCCTGGGCTCCGTAAGCAAACGTGTGCTAGAAAATTCCAGAGCTGATGTACTCATTTATAAAGACTCACTTTAAAATCATTTAATAAAATTGACTGGAAAATAAAAAAATGAGATAATCAGTATATGTTTAAATATTATGGAAAATATGCGCCATATCTTTTTTTACTGCCTGCACTGATTGTATTGGTAATTTTCTTTTTTATACCGTTTTTCCAAACTTTCATATTGAGTTTTCAAGATTATTCCAACAGCATTTATCATGCCCAATTTGCAGGATTTGACAATTATATAAAACTTTTTAAAAGCCCTATATTCTACAAAGTTTTATTCAATACATTTATATATCTGATTGTTGCAGTACCGATACTTGCAATTTTACCATTATTCTTAGCTGTTTTGCTAAATCAAAAAATAAGAGGAATAACTTTATATAAAATACTCATTTATCTACCGGTTATTGTCTCAATTGTCGTTGCGGCTATTGCTTTCAAATGGCTTTATGCTGACGAAGGAATCTTGAATTACATAGTAACTTCACTGGGACTTCAAAAAATAGGCTGGCTCACAGATCCAAATTGGGCGTTGTATTCTGTAATTATCGTAACAATTTGGAAAGGAATCGGGTATTACATGATGATATATCTGGCTGCGTTGATGAGTGTACCGAATGAATTGTATGAAGCATGTGAAATCGACGGGGCAGGATTTTTTAGAAAACACCTGACGGTTACAATCCCGCATATTATGCCGACAATTGCACTTGTAACTACAATCAGTGCAATTTCTGCAATGAAAGTCTTTGCGGAAATCTATGTCATGACAAAAGGCGGCCCGCTTAATTCAAGTAAAACAATCGTATATTACATTTATGAAAGAGCTTTTGAAAACCTAGATTTGGGATTTGCTTCAGCTATGGCGGTTGTTCTATTAGTCATCGTGCTAGGGCTTTCTTTAATAAACATTTTATTTTTTGAGAAAAACAGGTATCAAATATGATAAAAAAATTTCTAAACAAATTAACAATTCACGGCATATTAATATTTGTCTCATTATTATCAATATTTCCTTTTATTTGGCTGATATCGACTTCTTTAAAAGGAAACAGCGAAAACATATTTGCATACCCGCCAACAATTATTCCGACTGACTTTACTTGGGCTAATTATACAGGAGTTTGGCAAAAAGTTGATTTTATAGGATATTTCATAAATTCAATGATTGTCGCTGGCGGTACTGTATTTTTAAACCTTGTATTATCGGCTATGGCAGGTTATCCGCTTGCTAGAATGGAATTTAGGGGCAAAAAGATTACTTTTTTTGCTATTTTAGCAACTATTATGATACCGTTTCAAGCAATTATGCTTCCTGTATATCTAATTACATTAAAGCTGCACCTTGTAGATAGCGTAAACAACTTTGCGGGGTTTATCGGACTCATTATGCCATTTGCTGTGAGCGCTTTTGGTATCTTTCTTATGAGACAAGCTTTTTTAGGGATTCCAAAAGAAATGGAAGAAGCAGCAATAGTTGACGGTTGTAATGTCTTTCAGATTTTCTCAAAAGTCCTTATACCAATGGTAAAACCGTCATTAGCAGTACTTGCTATTTTTACATTTATAGGAAGCTGGGGGGAATTTCTCTGGCCGAGTATCGTGCTAACAAAAGAAGCTATGTACACTCTGCCTGTCGGAGTTAATAACTTGCAGGGAATGTTCAGCTCTAACTGGCGTTTTATAGCAGCTGGGTCTATTCTTGCAACAATCCCGATTATAATATTTTTCCTTTGTATGCAGAAATATTTTATTTCAGGCGAAAACGAAGGCGCTGTAAAAGGTTAGATAATATTTCTATTATTCACCATAGAGAATTTCATTTTCGTCTTCTTCATCTTTTACAAAAATACTGTAAGAGCCGCAAGTACTGTAGTTTTGCAGAATTGCTTCATCAAAGTCATCAGACATTACCAAATGCCCTTTTACATAAGTGACACGTCCTGCTGCGACTTCTGTTGGTGTCTCGTCTTTTGATACATTTTCGACCAGATAATTTATTTTGCCTTTTGTCTCCATATAAGTTCTTGAAATATCATTCAAGACATCAAATACATATCTTTGTCTGTTTGACATCCCTTCATTTTCTGTCAAAAGTGTTGTTGCCTTCTGCATTTCAACAACAGACTCTTTATAATATTTCAAATGTCTCAATAAAAGTGCCAAGTTATAGTGCGCTTCATAATTAAAAGGTTCTAATTCAATAGCTTTACAATATGCAAGTCCGGCATTTCTGTAATCCCCATATAAATGATATGCAAGACCTAAATTATAATGTGCATCATAACTGTCTTTTAAAATTTTTACCGATTCTTTATAAGAAGCTATTGCATCTTTCAAATATTTTAATTCATAATCCTTTTTGCCTTCCTGATAAATATATTTTTGTCGATACGCTACACCTCTGTTATAGTAAGCAAGACCTATATTTGTCTTATAACTCTTCATATTGTTAAATACATAAGGAATCCATATAAGGAATTTCTTTCTTATACCTAAAATCGTATTATATTCATCAATAGCACCATCAAAAGCGCCAAGTCTTTCTGCTGAAATTATACCGTAATTCATCCTTGCAATTATATAATTAG
>CALVAU010000068.1 GCA_944325615.1 Candidatus Gastranaerophilales bacterium
AGTAAAATGAAAAGAGTTCTTAACTTAATGAAGAAAGCTGTCAAGTGGTATTTCGAGCAGAACGCTAAGAATTACACTTGGTTGACAACAGGTGCTTTACCGCCGTGGTAAGTACCTTTTGCTTGCGGTTGAGTTAAACTTTGTTAATACTATTGGAGTTAAGATTATTGTTTGTATATTTACAATACATTCAACTCCTACTGAATGATTAAGGATATTTATGGCGCATTGAGTACGTTCAAGGGTAGGAGCTTGTTCGGAAATTTGCGCTTTGGTTTTATTATGGAGAAAGAAGTTTGGATGAATATTGAAGGTTATGGAGATATTTATCAAGTAAGTAATTTTGGTAGAGTTAAGTCCAAAAAATACAAAAAAGATAGAATTTTAAAGCTCAAAATGTGTAAAAGTGGATATTTGCAAGTTGATTTATATGTTAATGGCGTTTCAACTCATAAATATGTTCACAGACTTGTGTTATCAACTTTCAATCCGCAATCAGACACTCAAAAAAATCAAATAAATCATATTAATGAAATTAAGACAGACAATAGATTGGAAAATCTTGAATGGATTACTCGGTCAGATAACCTAAAATATGGAACAAGGACAGAAAGGGCGTCAAAAGCATTACAAAAAAGTAAATGTTGCCGGCCGGTCTTACAATTAACTAAAGATGGATTTATCGTAAAGAGGTGGTATTCAATTTCAGAAGCAAAAAGGTCAGGCTTTTCTCATTCAAAAATATCAGAGTGTTGTAATGGCAAACGTACGTATTACAGAAATTACGTGTGGAAATTTGAAGATGTGTAATCCCTAAAAATCTGATTGTCGGTAGTTTAGATAATATGTATAACAATAATAATAGTAATAACAATGAATAAAAGATATACTATGTATGAAAGAGGAAAGGCAATGATGGAATATGTAGAAAGACTTAACAAAGAAAATAAACCATCAGTAAGACCTAAAAAGGTAGTAAAGTTTTTGCTTGAAAACAAAATTGTGTTTTTGAGAAGCATTTATCACGCTACTAAAAATCCTCCTAAATGGGTAGTATTTTATGAACTATTCGAGGATTTAGTACCACAAACAAAACGATTTAATTTTTATAAAGTTGGCTATATAGCAGACTTCGGCATAACAGCAGATTGTGCATACGCAATGATTAACGCAATAGAGCAATTAGGTTCTAAGGTGCGAAGACATGAACTTTATTTCTTTGACAAAGAAGACTATCAGCTTTTCTTAGAAGACAGACTTTCTGATATAGATTATGAATGCGCAAAAAGCCAAAAATATTTAGAAGATAAGAATGTTCCTATAAAGTATTACAAAGGTATATGGGAAAAGAAAAGGACTATTGAAGACGTAATGGAAACATTCCGCAATAAAAATATTAAAAGAAATGATGAACATGAGATGAAGATGAAAGAAATACTTGATGAATTAGGTATAAAATACGAGCATCAGAAAGTGATGAAAGTAGGAGATAAGTTTTACATTGCTGACTTTTACATACCTAAAAATAATGTGATAGTAGAGGTTGATGGTAGCTACCACTTTACAAACGAAGCATTGATGAGAGATAGGGAAAGAGATAATCTGTTTGCAAAACACGGAGTATTGACATTGAGGTTTTCTTATAAAAATTGTCTATTTGAAACAGAAGCATACAATGTGCTAAAAGGTCTGCTTACTGAAAGTTAGTAGTATAGCAGTTGTGTAAATATTATGTTGAATTAAGAATGTTTTAGTATGGAATTTATAAATGATATTCTAAGGGATATAGACGAGGATGTAAGGTTTGAAAGGGAATGGGACAAGTGGTATAAATTGGGTTTGAAAGATAAGGAAACGTATGAGGATGCAAAAGAATACGTTGACAATAATTTAGGCGACTATAAAAATGTAAGAATAGTGGGTTGCTTTAATTACGGTTACAGCTTGCATATAAAAATATCATACACCTCTATATTCGGTATAAGATTGAAGAAAGAAATCAATGCAATAACTAAAAAGTCGCAAGATAGGTTTTTAAAAACACTTTTTTATGACTATTCAGACTTTTGGAAAAAACAATTATATAATGATTAAAGGTTTTGATTATGAAACTCACCCAAGAACAAAAACAAAAGATAAAAGACTACTTTGAAAGCATGTCGGAAGAAGAAGTGAAAGAGATACTAAAAGGTCATGGAATGGATGTTGCCAAAAAAGAAAGTATAGAAGAAAGAATGGTCGGAGAAATATTTAAATTTGAAGGGACGAAACTTCAAGTTGTGAAGTCCAAGACATGCACTTGTGATGGATGTTTCTTTAATAGAAATAATGTTCCTTGTGTTCACCAAAACATTTCAATATTGGGTGCTTGTGACAAGAAAGACAGGAGTGATAACAATTATGTAATATTTAAAGAGGTATGAAGTACAAAGTAGGAGATGTAGTAAGGCTGAAAAGCGCAGAAGAATTAAAGAAAATGGGAACTTGGCATCCGATTTTTGCGGACGATTA
>CALVAU010000069.1 GCA_944325615.1 Candidatus Gastranaerophilales bacterium
CCTGAAGCCAGAACTATTTGCCACATTTGAGCATTTTCGCTGTATAAAGTAAACATCAAAAGTGCAATGCAATAAACAATAGGGCCCGCTATTGTTAAATATCTGCTTCCGTATTTTCCTGAAAGTCTTCCGCTAATCGGTGCAATAAAAGAAAGTGTGACCGAATACGGTAAAATCAGCATACCTGTGACAAATGCGTTATATTTTAAAATTTCCTGCAAAAAGAATGGGAGTAATATACTGTTTGTGTACATTGCCATATATGATGTCATCACAGCAAGATTACCGAAAGTGAAAGGTTTTATTTTAAAAATATTAAAATTAATCAGAGGATAATTTATTTTTTTATCTCGAATGTAGAATAGAGTTCCAAAAATCAGAGTAATAACACCTAACAAAATAATTTTTAATGAGTTCCACCCCCAGCTGTGTCCTTCAGAAATTGCAAGAAGAAGTGCAAATAAGCTGATTGTGAAATATAAAAATCCTTTATAATCAAATTTAAATTCTTTTTTCTCAATATTAGTATGGTGTGGAAGAAGTTTTAGGGCATAATAAGCTCCTAATAGTGCAACAGGAATACAAGGAATAAATACTGAATGCCATCCGAAAGAGTTTATTAAAATTCCGCCCAATGCAGGCCCGCTCATACCACCTATTGCGACAAGACAACCGTTTAGACCAAGTGCTTTTCCTCTGTTTTCGTTTTTGAATATTGTTGCAATAATAGCTTGTGCATTAGATAGCATAATTGAAGCACCTAGAGCTTCAATACATCTATATGCAATTAATAGTCCGAAATTTCCAGCTGTGGTGTTCAAGAATGCACCAAGTGCAAAAATCGCAAAACCCGTTGAATATAATTTATTCTTAGGAAATATATCACCCAGTTTTCCGAAAAACGGTAAAAATACAGTGAGCACAAGCATATACGCAATCATTACCCACTGAATTTGACTCATTGTGACGTTTAAGTCAACAGACATAGGGTAAAGCGCAAGATTGACTGTAGTTGAATCAAGCATGGCAATAAAATTGCCGATTGCTGTGATTACAAATATTGTCCATTTAATCTGTTTTTGGCTCATAGAATATATTTTATCATAAATTGGTTTTGTTATTTAGAATTTTTAACCCAATCCGCAAGTACTCTTAATGGTGCTCGAGTTAGTGCAAGAGCCCAAGATTGGATATCTTTTGTGATAACACTCCCTGCTCCTACATTTACCCCTTCTTCTAACGTGACAGGTGCTACAAGCACTGTGTTTGATCCGATTTTTACATTATCTTTCATTACAGTTTTGCTTTTAACTTTTGTAATCGGGTTGTAATTTGCTGTAATTGTGCCGGCACCGATATTTATGTTTGCACCAAGCTCAGAATCTCCGATGTAGCTTAAGTGACCTGCGTTTGTGTTGTGGTCTATTTTAGAATTTTTTACTTCTACAAAGTTTCCTATTTTACAATTATCAGAGATTTCTACATTACCTCTCAGGTGGGCGCAGGGGCCTATTTTACAGTTTTTGCCGATTTTATTTTTGCCTTCAATGTATGTTGAAGGATAAATTATTGTATCGGCACCGATTTCTGTGTCTTCTGATATCCATGTTGATGTAGGATCCACAATTGTTATACCATTATCCATTAAATTGGATAGTTTTCTTTCGTTCATGATTCTTGTTGCTTCTGCAAGGTTTTTTCTAGAGTTTATTCCATATATTTCATCACTGTTCTCTAAAATATATGCATTTACATTTAAGTTTTCTTTTTTGCCCCAAGCAATTATATCAGTAAGATAGTATTCTCCTTGTGCGTTGTTGCTAGTGAGTTGAGAAAATGCCGGTCTTATTTTATCCCAGTTTAGGATATAAATTCCTGCATTTACTTCTTTAACGGCTTTTTGTTCTTGTGTTGCATCTTTTTCTTCTACGATACATTTTAAAGAGTCGTCATTATCTCTAATTATTCTTCCGTAATTTGTCGGGTTTTCAAATATTGTACTCATTACGGTAAGGTCAGATTCTTTAGAGTTATGGTATTCGATGAATGCTTTTAGAGTTTCTTCTCTTATTAAAGGGGTGTCTCCGCAAAGAATAAGAACTTGACCTTTGTAGCTTTCAAGTGATGGACATACCATTGATACGGCATGACCTGTGCCAAGTTGCGGGGATTGAAGAACTGTTTTAGCATTCTTGTAATTCTTGTTTACGAAATCACTAACTTCTTCTGCATGGTGTCCGACAATTACAAAGTCCTCTGTTGTTATATTTCCTACATTGTCTAATACGTATCCTAAAAGCGGTTTTTCAAATATCTTATGCAAAACCTTAGGGGTATCTGACTTCATTCTTGTGCCTTTGCCTGCTGCTAAAATTATTGATTTTATTTCCATATCCTAACTCTCCTTAACTAATCTAATTTTACGGCTTAAAAAGGGTATGTCAAACCTGTTTGTATAAGATAAATATGATGAACTTTTTAACTATTTATGGTAAAATTTCCGTATGGAAAAGAATGGTAAAAAAGCAGTTGTCGCATTAAGTGGCGGATTAGACAGCTCTGTTGCAGCCTTTTTGTTAAAGCAGCAAGGGTATGATGTAATCGGGCTTACTGGTAAAATGGTTAATTCACCATCAGCTGATGTCGTGATTGAAAATGCTAAAAATGTTGCTGATGCTCTTGGTATTGAGCATTATGTGTATGATGCAACAGTGAGCTTTCAGAAAAAAGTTATTGATTATTTTGAAAATTATTACCAAAATGGTCGTACTCCAAATCCTTGTATTATGTGTAATAAATTTATCAAGTGGGGTGAGTTATTCGATTTTGCGATAGATGCATTGGGTGCGGATATTTATTCTACAGGTCACTATGCAAATATTATTCAAAATAATGGTATTTTTAGATTATACCCCGCTGCTGATGAGCATAAAGATCAACTGTATTTTTTATATAAGCTAACTCAGGAACATCTTAAAAAAACAGTTTTCCCGTTAGCAAAATATACAAAAGCTCAAGTAAGGGAGATAGCAGAAAAATACAATCTGCCGACGAAATCATCAAAAGAAAGTCAAGATATCTGTTTTATCCAAAAACCATTGACAGCAAAAAAATATCTGATAGAAAAGTTTGGCATAAAACGCGGTGATTTTGTTGATATTTTGACTGATAAAAAATGGGGAGAGCATGATGGATGTTATCAATATACAATTGGACAAAGAAAAGGTATTGGTATTGCAGCACCTTATCCTTTGTATGTGATAAAGATAGATGCTTCAAAAAATATTGTATATTTAGGAAGAGAGGAAGATAATTATAGGGATAATTTGCAAATCCTTGATTTAAATATAGTGGATCCAATTAGTGAAAATTCATCAAAAGAGTTTGATGCAATGGTAAAAATTCGATATAATATGAGTGCAAAGAAAGCTCATGTTAAACTTTTTGATAATTTTGCAGATATAAAATTTTATGAACCTGTAAATTCTGTAACTTCTGGTCAAGCTGGTGTAATCTATGATTTATATGACGGTCATTTAATCGGCGGCGGGGTTGTTGCATAGATTGTTTGTTGTAAATTTATTTTTACGGTTGTATCATTCTTTTATGGGAGGTGGCAGCTGTGTATAATCCAAAATCAAGCAAAGCCGAAGAGTTTATTGATAATGAAGAAGTTTTAGCATCTTTAAAATATGCTCAAGAGAATAAAAATAATGTTGAATTAATAGATAAAATTTTAGAAAAGGCAAGATTGGCGAAAGGGCTTACTCATAGAGAAGCTGCTGTTCTTT
>CALVAU010000070.1 GCA_944325615.1 Candidatus Gastranaerophilales bacterium
GATATTACAAAAATTATGCCTGAGACTAAGACCGATTGGATTTTTATTGCTTGGCAGACACCTGGTGTTGGCAACAAAAAAGATTATGCAGCTTTGCAGGTTATCGATTCTCTTTTAGGTTCCGGCATGAGTTCAAGATTATTTAAAAATATCAGAGATCAGGAAGGACTTGCTTATCAGCTTGGCTCAAGTTACGGACCAAATATTTTAAAAGGCTCTTTTGTTGTCTATATCGGAACGAACCCTCAGTCAATGGAAAAAGCAAAAACTCTTCTTTTACAAGAAGTTTTCAGACTGAAAAAAGAATTTATCACAAGCAAGGAATTGCAGGATGCAAAAGATAAATTAATCGGAAATTATATAATTTCATTGGAGACAAATTTAGAAAAAGCCTCAAGTCTTGGCTGGTATGAAATTTCAGGTAGAGGATATTCATACAAGGATGAGTATATTCGACTGATAAACTCAGTTACAGAATCCGATATTATAGAAGTTGCAAATAAATATTTTAATGACAATTATGTATTATCAATAGTAAAGCCTCAGTAATGAGGCTTTTTTTATTATGAATTCAAAATTTACAAAAGCCAAACTTTAAAAGGTCTTCCTACTTGGTTATATAACTTGTTATCGACCACGACTCCTTGCAAATCTCCGTTTGCGAGGAATATATATTCATATCCGTCAACAGCATAAAAATGAACTTTTTGCAGGTATCCGTTAAATGCATATACAGCTTTGTAATATGGCAGTACATTATCATCTCCGAATAAAATTATTACCTGATAAAGTTTTCCAAATGTATTATATACATATTCGGTATTTGGGTCGTTGTCATAAATAACTGAGTAATTGGCAAGGATTTTATCTGCCATTTGATAATAATTGCCTCTTACTTTATATCCTGTTTTTGAAAGTTCTTTACCGTGTTTTATATGTTTTAAATTTTCTTGGTAATTTTCATCTTTTTGAAATTTTTTAAAATCACTTTTATATTTGTAGTGAGATTCATCAAATATCCCTGTTTTTTCAAGATACTCATGATAGACTTCAATTCTTTTGTTTCTATCTTGTTGCGTTGTAAACCTATAATCTTTCTGTACTCTTACTCCAGCAATAGTTTCAGGGCAAAAAGCAAATGTAAATATTATACAAAATAGAATTATAAAATATTTTTTCATGAATATTACCAATTAGTTCTTGTTAAATCTTGCTTTGCATCTCTTGTATATCTTTTATCCATAAACCAAACACCTTGAAATTCTCCATCAGGTTTATACATATATTGCATATCATGAGATACAAAATAAATTGCACTAATCATTTTTCCGCTAACTCGATATTGTTTTGACCAATATGGGAAATTAGGATAATTCTCAGAAAGCATATCAACGTATTTTAAGTGCCCTAAAGCATCATAATAATAAACAGTTCTTGGATTTTTTTTGTATTGAATAGCATAGCTGATTAAAATTTTTCCGTTAAAAAATGCGCTAATTTTATACTGGTTAGTTTCAGTAATGCCTTCCTTAGCTTCGAAATAGTGATACTGCAAATCGCTATCTTTCAAATAATCCTTGTATAAACTTTTAAATTCTTTTCTTTTATATTTATATACAGTATCTTCATCAAAAATTATATTTTTATAATTTTGAATAATAGTATCTCTTTCAATTTGTGACATATCAAGCCAATTAAAAACTGCTTCGCCTTGCAATACAAGGTTATCTGAAGCTTCATTTGCAAAAGCATTAGGAGCTGCAAAGCTTAAAATAATAAAGAATAAAACTAAAAATTTTTTCATAAAATATCTTCCTTATTTTTATTTTTTTATTTTGATTTTTTTACCGTTTATATCATAAGTTTGACCTGATATGATAATTGTTTTAAAATCGTTATTTTCATCAAAAATAACTTGATAACCAAGAGCGTTATCAATATATCTGGTATGATCAAGTTTTAAAGACGATTTGTTATATGATTGTATAAAATAAGTGCTGTAAGATGTTTTTTTTGAATATACTTCTACTTCCTGTAAACTACCGCTTTTATTGAATTTAAGATGAATACCATCTTTAGAGAGATTATATCCGACCGGTATTTCTACAATAAACCCTTTAGTTCCCATTAAATGAGGTCCAGGTGCTTGATAACTTGAATAATTTTTACTAATATAGGCTCCCGGTATAGAAGTACTGCCTTCTCTATGTTCTCTATAATTTGGATCTCTACTTGTAGTTATTCCAAATTCTTCTTTTAAAATGTCTTTTGAAAATTTCTTTATTCCAATATGCTGCATATCTTCTATACAGCCTTCAATATAATCATCTCTTTCTTTTTGTGTAAGTTCATACCACTTTGGCATACAAAATACCGGAGATGCACTAACTATAAAAATACTTATAACAGATAAAAATAAAATAAAATTTCTAAAAAACTTTTTCATATCCATAATATACCAGAAAGTTTTGCAATAAGCAAGTTTTGACAATCTATTGAATGTTTTTAGCTCAATTGAGATTATTGGCCGTAAAACCAATATTAGAGAAAGTTTATGCCCAAATAAAATGAATTTCTAACATTATGTAAAGAAAATTTAAGATGAATTTTAAAAAGCAGCCAAATTTTCTTGACTAAAAAAATTGATGTATTACGATAAAGTAACATGAAAAATTAAAGTCGGGAGAGTTGTGCCCATATAAAAATTCCCCGAATTTCATATAAAAGTTTATCAGTCTCAAAAGCAGACAGGTAAAAGGTTTACAGCCTTAAGTTAGATAGTTAAAATTTATTTTTGTAGTACGTACACCATTATTAATGAGGTGAATTGATGTCTA
>CALVAU010000071.1 GCA_944325615.1 Candidatus Gastranaerophilales bacterium
AACAACCAATATCTATTTATAATGAATGGATAAAATCTATATTGCCTGACTATATTCCATCAGATATAATCGAAAAATCCTTGCCAAGACAAAATAATCCGTGTCCGGATTTTGTAATAGGGTTGCAATATTATGTTGATGCGGATCCGGGCAGAGTTCCTCCAAGATTAGAATATGTAGCGAAAGATGAAAATGATTTAAAATGCAGAATTTTTGCTGATGTGACCTTTGGGATTGCATTAAACATTGAACTTTCAACAAGAAAAGAGGATGAACTCAAATGGCATTATATTCCAATATATGTTAAAGATCATAAATGGATGTATAAAGAAAACAAAAACTATACCTACGATACAATTTTTGATAATAGAAAAACTATGTTTGAATGTCACTTGAAATTATTAAAACTTGTATATTCTTTAGAACAGCTTGATTTAAAAATAAAAGAATATGAAAAGTTTATGAATATAAATTTTCAAACTCAGCATTGGAAATTTGACCTCAGTACATTTGAATTTGTTGAAATAAGCAATTCCAGGGATGCCTACTTTCCTGAAGAGTCGCAAATAATACACAGTTAAGACAGTAAAACTTATTTTTAATTGAGATTCTAAATATGTAGCAATTAAAATGTCTGAATCTTTATAAATTTTAAGTTATAATTATCTTATGGATAATTTTTTACAAATTGCAAAACAAAATCAAAGTGAAGCCTGGAAAATTATTAAGAAACTCAATATCGAAAAGGTCTGGAAATCTATTGGTGCGGAAATTAATCTTGTCGGTTCGCTAAAATCAGGCTTGTTAATGAAACATTTGGATATTGATTTCCATGTATATTCTGATGTTGTTTCTGTTGAAAAAAGTTTTTCTGTAATTCTTCAATTAATTAAAAATCCTGCAATTAAGAAATTTACCTTTAAAAATCTATTAAATACTGATGAAAAATGTCTTGAATGGCATCTTTATTATTCGGATGAGTTTTCTAATGAATGGCAAATTGATATTATTCACATACAAAAAGACTCTAAATATTATGGATATTTCGAAAAAGTTGCAGAAAGAATTATATCAGTAATGACAGAAGAAATGAAAAATACAATTTTGATGTTAAAATATGAAACTCCTGATAACAAAAAGATTATGGGTATTGAATATTATCAAGCTGTAATTGCAGATGGAATTAAATCTTATATCGACTTTTTAAGCTGGCACGAAAAAAATAAAAATAATGGAATAATTACTTGGTGTCCATAGAATAAAAAGCACCGACTAATTAGTCGGTGCTTTTTTGTATATTTAATCGTGCTTAAGACGCAGGTTTTATCTCTTCTTTTGCTGGAATTGATGCTGTTTTAGCAAATAAATTACTACCTTTATATGCATATAAAGCCCCTGCTCCAGCTCCAGCAGTAACGATACCTGCTGTAAAAGCTGCTATTTTTCCGGCTTTTGTATTCTTAACAGATTTTTCTATATTTTTTTCCGGTATTTCTTTTATAGTGTTTTTAATTTCGTTAATAGAAGTCTTTGTTACTTCTATTATTTGTTCTTCAGCTTTTTTCACTGTATTGTTGATGCTTTTTTCAGCTTTTGCAAGCACTGTTTTAGTTGTATTTTCAATAGCCTCTTCTGATTTTTTAGTAAGTTTTTCAATTTCTTCAGTTAATTTTGCTTTTAATTCATTTATAACCTTACTAATTTGTTCTTTTGCATCATCGTATTTTCTGCCGATAAGTCGTTTTAGAGGATTTTTATTTCTGTTTTCCCAGCCTTTATCAATTTCCCAGACATCATTTCTGTACATTTTATTGGCAGATTTGCCTCCATTAAATTCGCTGTTATTATGCCAATCGAGTTCTTCTTCGATATTCTTTTTGCATTTCGCGATATATGCAGCTTTGTTATTCATATATTCATCAGCCATTGCTTTTAAGCAATCTGATACTTCATTAGAAGAACGTTCAATGCGTTTTTCATTAATAATTCTTGGGTCAGTATTCCAATCCAGTCCATCTCTTTGAGGATTCATTTCAGGAGCTGTTTTAGTTTTCCATCCATTTTGTTCATTTGTGTAATCAACTGGTCCGCCAGTTGCGGTGGTAAGGTAAGGTACGCCTGCTGTTTTTGCTTCTAAAGGCGTTATACCACACATTTCTCGTCTTGATGTGAATGCACTATGAGTTGCACAAGCAACAAGTTTATTTGGAAAAAGTCCATCAACATACATTGCATTATGTTTGTATTTTCCTCCATCATATTCTGCAATTTCTTTTAATGTTGACTGAATTAATTTAAAATCATCTGCATTTCGATCCCAAGTATCTTTTCCTGCACCATTAAGTAGTTTTACTTTCATTTTAACTTCTTCAGGTACATCTTCTCTTTGTAAAAATTTCAAAAAGCCTCTGTATAATATAGGGTAACCTTTTTGTTCATCAGGTCTTCCCCATCCTATAATAAGCATATCTCCATCTTGATATCGGGAAAGGCTTCCAAATACACTTTTACCTTCTTCAATTTGTTTTTCATTGAAGAATACTCGATTTAATGCATCTCTACCTTCTTTTTCTGCATCTTCCAATATCCCAGTAAGCCATTTAGCATTTTTTACTCTATTTTCAATGACTTCTTCTATGTTATTTGCTTTTTCTTTTATTAGTGTCACAGTATTATCTATATGTTCTCTATTGTATTTTACTGGAGCCGGAATTTTTTCAATATTTCCGTTAGGGTTATATTTGATAAAATCTCCAACTTTATTATATATAATCGGAGTAAAATCACTGCGTTGTTTGCTTAAAGTGTTATTATCAACTCCAAATTTGGAAGTGTTATTATTAATTCCAAGATTTGCCGGTGTTGATCCATTAAGCGGACTTATTGTTTTAAGGTCCTTTAGGTCGCCTCCAATTCCTGCTGCTACGTCCATATGTGGACTTTTCATTTCTTTATCAAAGTTTGGAGATACAGTACCAAACGTAGCATTTTCAGCATTTGTTTTAGCTGCTACAATTGCAACTTTAGTAAGGTTATAATTACCAAAAAAGTCTTTAAATTTACCTATAAATGGTTCAAAACATTTATTAGTAAAAGCTTGTTCTTGTGGTGTTAAATTATGCCACCCTCTGCTGTTGAAAGATTCAAGAACTTCATATTCCGGTAATTCTCTTAAAGCTTTAATATCTTCAACATCAAAAAGTATTCTGGCAAATTCAAACGGGTTAGCAGTATGTCCTTGATAATTTTTGCCGGGATTGTGAGCTGTGTAATGAGCTCTAACGCCATCAAAATAATCATCTCCATTTGAAGAAATATTTGCTAGATGTGAGAATAAAGATGCAATTGGTCTGTCATGTCCCCAGTAATTTGCTGGGTGCCAGTATCCAAATTCTTCGGTATTCATAAGTCTTTCAGCTTTTAGGTAAGCTCTGCAAAAATCGGAATTGTTGATTTCAGCTTCAATTCCACCAGCACCATTAGGTCCATATGAATATGGTTTTGAGGTCTTTGCAAGTTCTTTTGTCCAAATTATATAGTTAGGTGTGCCTTTTATTTTATTGTAGGAGGGGTTTCTATCTGAAATTTTAAAAATTTGAAACTCTACTTTTTGTACTTCTCCTATTTTAGTGTCAGACATTCTTTCAAAGCTGTCTTTGACACTTGTTGGTTCAATTATACAATATTGGGATAAATTATTAGGACCATTACCATCGGGTGCACTTTGTATTACATATTCTAAATCCTCAGGTTTACATTTTAATTCTTTTGCAAGTGCTTCTCTATCAACTCCAAAAGGTGCACTAACAAAGAATTTAGCTTCTATTTTTTCAGGTAGTTTACCATCTTTTAATTCAAGTCCTTTTTTGAATAAAAATCTATATCCGCCTGAAGGGTTATTATATTCATGCGCTGGACCAAAACTTCTTACATCAAGTCCTTCATTTTTAATCATGCTCTGTGGTGCTTCAAAAGTAACAACTCCGAGTCCCCCTTGATAGTCTTCTGATAAGCCTGTTCCTTTGTTTTCATAAGCAAAAGATGCAACTTGTTTAATATTTCTTTCGCTTGCTGTGAATGTAATTTTTGCTATTTGAGGTTGAAAACTTACACTGTCCGTTTGTGCTATTTGATTAGTTCTAAAGTTTTGCACATTGTTTCTTCGGATCTGATTTGCCCGATAAATATTGTAGGGCATGATTGATTCTACACGCATTTTGTTATACCTTATCCCTTACTATTAACCGTTTTTTCGCAGAAAACTAAATCTCCTGCATGTATTCTAAAATGCTAACATGTTTTTTTTCAATAGTTCCAGAGGGTAATATTAAGAAATATTAAGTAAACTTTTTTTTAATATATACAGAAATTTTAATTCCTTTAAAGTATGATTATTAGGTAATTTAAAAAGGATAATTTATGGAAAGATTTTTTGGGATTTTTGGAATAATTCTTATTTTTTTAATAGCTTTTTTAATGTCGAATAACAAAAAAGCAATTAATTACAAAACAGTGGTAACCGGCTTTTTATTACAAATTTTTCTTGCGGTATTTATTTTTAAGGTGCCTATAGGAAGAACAATATTTTTAATGCTAGGTGCCTTTATTACAAAAATTCTTGATTTTGCAAAAGAGGGCGGAAATTTTGTATTTGGGCATTTGATGGGTTCAGAAAGATTAAACGAACTTTTAGGCCAAGGCTCTCAGGTTTTTGCATTGCCTCTTGTTGCTTCTCTTATATTTATGATGATATTGGTAAATATTTTATATTATTATGGCATTATGCAGCGAATAGTTCCGCTTTTGGGCAGGGCTATGAATAAATTAATGTCAGTGAGTGGAGCTGAAGCGTTATCAAACGTAGCAAGCGCTTTTGTTGGTCAAATTGCTGCTCAAATTATGATAAGACCATATTTGGCAAAGCTTACTAGATCAGAGCTTTTAGCATCAATGTCAGGTAGTATGGCTTGTATATCTGCAGCAACTATGCCTATTTATATCGGTTTAGGTATTCCGGCTCAATATCTGCTTGCTGCATCAATTATGGCAGCTCCTGGTGCGCTTGTGATTTCTAAAATTGTATATCCCGAGACCGGTGTGCCCGAGACTAGTGAAGATATAAAAATAAGTTATAGTAAAAGAAGAAGACCTTATATAAATCTTTTTGATGCAATTTCTCAAGGTGCTTCAGAAGGTATGAAGGTTGCAATAAATGTTATAGCAATGATTTTAGCTCTTGTAGCTCTCGTAGCTTTTGTTGATTGGGTATTAGGTGGAATAGGAAAATTTATAGTCAATTATGCACACATAAATTTTGCCTCATTTGATTTAACCCAACTCTCATTAAAGATGATTTTAGGTAAAATTTTTGCTGTATTTGCATATTTTATGGGTGTTCCAATGCATGAAGCGACAACAGTCGGAAGTCTTATGGGAACAAAACTTGTACTAAATGAAATGGTAGCTTATGTAGATATGAGTATGTTAGCACAGCCTCTTTCCGATAAGAGTTTTTTGATTGCGAGTATTGCGCTTTGCAGTTTCGGTAATTTTGGTTCAATAGCAATTCAATTAGGCGGTATCGGGGAAATGGCGCCTAACCAAAGGAAAAATTTGGCAAGATTAGGTGTAAAAGCATTGATTTGCGGTACTTTAACCTGTTATATGTCAGCTGCAATTGCTGGAGTTTTACTCAATTAATTAGATAAAAATTTATATAAAAAAGAGGTATTTTTATACCTCTTTTTTTATGTAGTTTTGCCAATTTTCATCCAAATTTTTTATAAACCTATGAGCATCAATTACATCATCGTAACTTATAGGGGCTGGCCCTTCTTGTACTTCCAGAGCAAGCTCAGAAGAATCTTTTACTTCTATATCACTAAAACCTAAAAAAGCTATTCCGTAATTTTTTCCGCAATTATTACATTTTAGGTTGGTAACTAAAAGGCCGCCCTCATCTCTTTTGATTGTAATTGAATCTTCATCAAATTCGTGTTTACAAACAGAGCAGCATAAGTTTTTAAAAAGTTTCCCCAAGTTCTTTTTCATATTATCCTCTTTTCATACTATTATACAAAAAATTCTAATATATTTTGTAAAATTATGTTACATTTGAATACAGCATGGGTATAATATACATGTGTAAGCTATAGGAGAGTTTATATGGAAGCTATCAATTTAATCCTTTTCGGTTTTATCGTTTATACTGCGCTAATCGTAGTACCAAGCATTTGGGAAGAATTAACAACAGAAGGATAAAACTTTCTTAATTTAATAGACGTTGTGTGTGGATAAAAAGTTTCTTTAAAAATTTTTGATCGCCGTTTAAATGTTTTCAGCTCTTGATAAGTGTACAAACTACGTTAATTCTCTTAACGCAATGTTTTGGTATTCTTTTTCTTAAAAAAGCCGCCTAAAATCAATTTAGGCGGCTTTAATCCAATTATTTTTTATTCAGGTAAAATTTCACAAAGACATTTGTATGCAACATCTACAACAAAGTCCATGTCTTTTGGTTCTATTATTAATGGTGGATTAAAATATATGATATCGCCTAAAGGTCTTAAAAGTACACCTTTTTCTAAGGCTTTTTTGTAAATTTGATAGCCTGTTCTCATTTTTGAATCAAACGGCTCTTTAGTTTCTTTATTTTTAACAAGCTCTATAGCGTTAATAAGTCCTATTGATCTTACTTCACCGACGTTTTTATGTTTTAGAAACTTATTTTTTATGAGATTATTAAAATAAATTGCGTTTTCATTCGCTTTTTTTAAAACTGTTCCATCAGACATAATATCAAGAACAGCATTAGCTGCTGCGCAAGCAAGAGGATTGCCGCTATATGTATGGCTGTGCATAAAGGCCTTTCCGCTGTTGTAATCGTCGTAAAAAGCATCATATATTTTTTGTGTGGTTACAAACATAGCGCATGGCATATATCCGCCTGTCAGGCCTTTAGAAAGACACATTATATCAGGTGATACGTTTGCATGTTCAAAGGCAAACATTTTACCTGTTCTTCCAAAACCTGTTGCAATTTCATCTGCAATTAAATGAACGTTATATTTATCGCAAAGTGTTCTTAATTTTTTCAAATATAGCGGTGGATAAATTTTCATACCAGCTGAACCTTGCAAAAGTGGCTCAACTAATAATGCTGCTGTCTCGTTACCATATTTTTCGAATTGTTCTTCTGCGTCTGCGAAGCATTCGCAATTGCAATTATCTCGACATTTGTTATACGGGCATCTATAGCAATCAGGAGCTTTTATTCTTATGATATCCATCAGAATCGGTTTATATAGCTTGGTATATAAATCACAATCTCCTACGGATAAGGCCCCGATAGTTTCTCCATGGTAAGCGTCAGTCAAGGCCATAAATCTAGTTTTTTGCGGATTGCCTGTTTGCTCGTGGTATTGAAAACTTACTTTCATTGCGGCTTCTATTGCTGAAGAGCCATTATCAGTGAAATTAAATTTACACAAACCTTTAGGTAGAATTTTTGAAAGCTTTTCACATAATTCGATAGCAGGTTTATGCGTAAAGTTTGCAAAAATAACATGCTCTAAGTTATCAATTTGCTTTTTTACAGCTTCATTAATTTTAGGATTACAATGCCCAAGCAGATTACACCACCAAGAACTTATTACATCGACATATTTTTTACCGTTAATATCGTATAAATAAACACCTTCACCCTTATCGATTACTATTGGTGAAAGAGTTTCATAATCTTTCATTTGAGAACAGGGGTGCCATATATATTTTAAATCTTTTTCAATCCATTCGTTCATGTTATCTCCTTAAATTTCCTTGAATGTAGGAATTATTTTTTCTAAATCTATATATTCATCATTTTCTTTCACTGTAGCTATAACTTTTACACCGGTTAAATGTTCTATTTGTCTTAAATTATCTCTTTGCATTTCACTATTTGAATTATATTTATTGAGTATTACACCTTTGACGTTAATACCTTTTTGTCTGGCGTATTCTATTGTTAGTACCGTTGAATTTATTGTACCTAATTCAGCTGAAGCAACAATAATAATATCAAGATCTAAAGCTTTTATAACATCCGGCAAAATCAAATTATCTTCAATATTAAATGGGCAGATAATACCTCCGGCGCCTTCTACTAAAAGATAATCATATTCAGATTTTATTCTATAGAAATCATTTTTAATTTTTTCCAATTTTATCGGATTATTTTCTTTTTCAGCAGCCAAATGGGGTGATACAGCAGGCTTAAATACATAAGAAACATAATCCATAGGGTTTTTATCTATACCTGATTCCTTAAATACATAAGCACAATCCCCTGGAATTATTTTATCTCCAAGAATTTCAGCTCCGCTAAGAGCAGGTTTATAGTATCCGCAATTTATATTCATTTTTCGCATAGATTTTACAATTAGTGCTGATGTATAAGTTTTACCAACATCCGTACCTGTTGCAGTAATAAATATCCCTTTTGTCATTTTTATAATCCCTTCATAAAAAATGCGGTAACTTCCAATATAAAGTTACCGCATAATTTTTTTTATTCAAGTTTTTAATTATAATGCACTGTCATTAAAGTAATCATAGTGTCTTACGTCATCATAATTGTTTATATAATCAGCTTCTACATGTTTTTCAACTCTTGATGGAGTTGCAGCTGTACTTCTATTTCTTAACAATGCATCAAGATTAGGTTCTAATGTTAATTCAAAGTGGAATCTACCATATTTTCTATCTGTTTCATAAGCATTGTTAACTAAAGGATAGCCCCAATATAGTCTAGCACTTAAGTCACCAGGTAATTGAACTCTTAAGCCCATACCTAAAGACATCAAGAAGTAGCTGCCATCCATATAATCTTCACTACGAGTTGGGAATACACCTGCGTGATCTGCGAATACTGCACCTTTAACATATTTTCCGATAAACGGTACTTTTTCACCTGATCTTGGACTTGTGATTTCTCTAGGCATTAATGGGAACATCAACTCAGCACTTGTATAGTAACCGTTTTTACCCATCAAGATACCTTCTGAGTAACCTCTAACTGTTGCCAAACCACCTGTTTGGAATTGATCAAGATATGGAATATGTTTGTCATTTGGTATAACTTGATAATTTGCTCTTAACTGACCGATTACACCATGAGAGAAGTCATGCAATCTTACTAAACCACCGTTAATTTTTATATAACTTGATTGACTATCTAAGATTGGTACAGCAAATGAAACACCTTGGTTAGCATACCAAATACCGTATTTAGTATCTTTTCTTAAGTTAAATGCCAAATCAGCACTTGTAATTTCATCTACACCAATATCAATTAAGTCATCAAAAAGACTTGTTCTAGCACGTTTGTAGTTAGCTGCTAAGTAACTTTTTAACTCAAATCCAGGCTTTCTAACAAGCGGTTGAGAATAGTACAATGAATAGATATATGATTTTGATTTAAGATCTAAATCTGTAAGCGGTCCCCATTTGATTTTAGCAAATGTAGATGAATACATGAAACCAACACGACCGTCTTTTTTGTTTACTGGGAAGTTATAATCAGCAAATGGGCTTATAGCACCACCTGAAAAATATGAACCTAATGACAAACGGTCTCTGTTATGGAACAAACTGTCCGCATAAATCATAGCACCGCCTCTTAAGTTACCTGTTTGGTATCTACCGGCGTTATCCATTATACCTACAACGTGGAATGGGAAACTTTCATTAGCTTTTAATGTAATATCAGTCGTACCAGGTTGAGTACCAGCAGTAAGGTTTGCTGTTAAGTTTACGCCTTCATTGTATCTGTTGAAATCAAGAATATCTTGTTCCAGTTCTACAATATCAAATAATTGTCCTTGTTTTTGTTCAATTCTGTCAGTAATATATTTTGATCTTGTCCATTTGTTTTGCTCTACTGATATATTACCAACCTTACTTTCTACCAATTCTATGTATATATGTCCATTTTCAACGGTTTGTTCCGGCAAGAAAGCTTTAGCTGTTACAAAGCCTTTTTCTGCATATAAACGGTTTAATTGGTCTATAACTTTTTGAATATCGCTTATGAATACATTTCTTCCAATAAGCGGGCGAATAATGTTGTCAATTTCTTGTTTTGAAAGAACTTCAGAAGGTGCAACTTGGATGGAATTTACATAAACTCCTTGAGTGTCTATATCTTGCACTTGACCTTGCATATAATTGTTGTTTGGTGTGGTATTATCTTGAATTATTTGTCCGCCACCGTTGCCTTCAAAGTTACGATTTTGATCGTATCTTATATAGTCTTCATTTATATCTTTTTCGTCCCTTTTGTATTTAAGCATATCGGTATCATGCTTGATATTGCCTGCAGCTCCTGATTCCATCATTATTTGATTGATAGATACAGGCAAAGCACCATCATATGCTTCTACTGGGGTAATAGTCGCAGGTAAAGCAATTGTACAAAATGCAGAAACGCATAATATTGCTTTTAACACTTTACTATTAATTTTTGTCTTTTCCATCATTCACCTATATAAATTTATTAATAAATTTCAAAAATTTAATTTGTAGCTACCTTAATATTGATATTAAAACTCGGACAAACTGTTTTTTGCTAATATTTTTACAAAAGTTAATATTTTCGCACATTTCAATATTAAGCTGTTATTATTATATAAAATATTAATATCTGTGTAAAGAGACTTAAATAAAGTTCACACTTTTGATTTATGATTTTATTTAAATTTCATACATGTGATGTAGGAGTAGATAATAATTTGAGGAGAGATTATGAACAAAAAAGTTAAAATGTTAACAGTTGGTCTTGCTGCATTTGTAATAGGTTTTTCAGTAAATAATTTTGCGATGTCTGATGAGCCTGCAAATTTTAAAGTCGCTGTAGTTGATATTTCTCAAGTAGTTGCGAATTCCGCTCAAGTTAAAAATTTGAAAAAAGAACAGCAAGCTAAAGCTGATGAATTAGTAAAGTTTGTTGATAAGGCTCGTAAGGATGTAGCAGCAGTTTCTGATGAAAAGAAAAAGAAAGAATTAGAAGAAAAGTATTCTAAAGAGTTAATTTCTAAAAAAGAAAAAATGGAAAAAGAATATATTGATAAGCTTTCAGCTATAGATGCAAATATTTCTAAAAAAGTTAATGAGCAGGCTAAAGCCGGAAATTACAATATAGTTCTTGCAAAAGGCGCTGTATTGTATGGCGGTGAAGATATTACTCAAACAGTTATAAATGCAGTAAAATAAGTTGTATGAACTTTAAAACGCGCCGAATTTATTAATTCGGCGCGTTTTCATTATCTGAAATTAAGGTTTGCAAGCGCCTGCTTCAAAATTTTTGTTGTTATATTTATATGTAATTACTGTGCATTTTTTATTTTTAGCATTTACGCTCTTGCCATCAATTTTCAGCGTCCCTCTATAAGGACAAGGTTTGTAGTTGACTATTTTTATATCACTTGCTCCGGCGTCAAATATTTCATTTAATATATTATTTGATGCTGTGGTTTGGTTTGCAAGTTTTTTAGTAACATATTCAGAAGCAAGTTTTTTAACAGCTGCAGGATTATTTGTATTGGAAGCGGCTTGAGCTGTTGTTGTTATTGTGAGTAAACTCATAATAACAATTGGAATTAAAAATTTTTTCATAAAAATCTCCATAATAAATTATTACAATTTTTTCTATACCCAAAAGCTCCGGGTTTTAAACCGGAGCTTTTGAAAATGTTAAATATCTTTATATGATCCTGCAAATCTGTCTTGATAGACGGTATGCAGAATTTCATGTGCTTTATGAGAATTCGGATGATCCAAAAATTCCTGATAAAGCTTTTGAATTGAAGGATTCATATGAGATTTTCTAATTGTTAATTCAGAATCTTCTTTATATAAACCTTCTGCACGTTCAGCTTTTATTTTACTGTCATCACAGCTTCTTGGTTGTCCGCCGCCGTTAATGCAGCCACCGGGACAAGCCATTACTTCAAGCATTTGGAACGGAGCTTTACCAGATTTAATTTCTTGGATGGCTTTTTCAGCTTCTCTAAGAGTAGATACGACTCTTACCACAAGCTTTGTACCTTTCAAATCAAGTTCAATATCACGAGATCTGTTTGTTGTACCACGCATTTGCTTGATATTTACATCCTGCAAAATTTCTCCGGTTGCAAATTCATAAGCAGTTCTTACCGCAGCCTCAGCTACACCACCTGAGGCTCCAAATATAGTACCTGCACCAGTGTATTCGCCAAACGGACTGTCGGCATCTTCACCTTCTAAAGCATTAAAATTGATACCAGCTTCTTTTATCATTCTGCCAAGCTCTTGTGTTGTCAGTACGTAGTCTGTATCAGGTCTGCCATTATGAGTTAATTCAGGACGCTTACACTCGTATTTTTTCGCTGTACAAGGCATAATTGCAACAATTACAAGATTTTCTCTTTCTATATTATAATATTTTGGCACTAATTCAGTTAATACAGGTGAAAGCATTGACATCGGAGATTTACAGCTTGAAAGATGATGCAACATATCAGGATGTTGATCTTCTAGGTATTTTATCCAAGCTGGACAGCAGGATGTAAATAGCGGAAGATTTTGACCTGATTTTAATCTTTCTAAAAATTCTGTTGCTTCTTCCATAATTGTTAAATCCGCAGAAAAATTAGTATCAAAAATCAAATCAAAACCAATTTTTCTTAATGCTGCATTCATTAATTTAATACTATTTTCACCAGGTTTTAATCCAAACATTTCACCTATCGCAACACGAGTTGCAGGAGCCATTTGGACTACAACTTTTTTATTTTGGTTTGTAATTTCATTCCAAACATTTTCAATATCAGATTTAATAGTTAAAGCACCTGTTGGACAAACTGCAGCGCATTGTCCGCAATTTACACAATCAACCTGTCCGAGTGGTCTGCCATTCATCGGCTGTACAACTGTTTTTGAGCCTCTGTTTGCAAATCCCAATACTGAATGACCTTGGAATTCAGAACAAGCTCTTACGCAAGCTCCGCAAAGAATACATTTGTTCGGATCTCTTACAAGTGATGGAGAACTATCATCTATTGGAAGATAGTCTTCTAGTTGTTTTTCTGGATATCTGATTTTTCTTATTCCATATTCTTCAGAATACTTTTGAAGCTCACAGTTGCCGGATTTCTCGCAGGTCAGACATTCTTTATCATGACTTGCTAAAAGTAGTTCAAGTACTGTTTTTCTTATTCTTCTGGTTCTTTCAGTATTAAGATGGATTTTTAATCCGGCTTCAGGTGGCATAGTACAAGAAGATTGAATTCCACGACCTTCAATTTCGACTACACACATTCTGCAAGCCCCAAATGAAGTTAAATCAGGACGATAACAAAAAGTTGGTACATTCATTCCTGCTTTTCTAATTACTTCCAGCAGGTTTGGTTCATCAGTAAATTCAACTTCTTTACCGTCTATGAATAATGTTTTTTTATCTGTCATAATTTATTTCCTTTTTGATTATTTTTAAATTACTCTAAAACGATTGCTCTGAATGGGCAGCTTGCAAAACAAGCTTCGCATTTGATACATTTGCTTTGATCAATGTGGTGAGGTTGTTTTACTGTGCCTGAAATAGCTCCGACAGGACATGTTCTTGCACACTTTGTACAACCTTTACATAAGTCTTCATTGATTACGACTTTTTTCATTGCAGTACAAACGCCTGCAGGACATTTTTTGTCTTTTATGTGAGCAATGTATTCATCTCTAAAGTATTTTAATGTTGAAAGTACAGGGTTTGGCGCAGTTTTTCCAAGTCCGCACAACGAACCATCTTTTACAGCGTGCGCTAACTCTTCTAATGTATCCAAATCCTTCATTTCACCTTTTCCTGCAACTATCTTTTCAAGGATTTTCAACATATTCTTAGTACCTTCTCGGCAAGGAACGCATTTTCCGCAGCTTTCGTTTTGAGTAAAGTTCATAAAGAATCTTGCAACTTCAACGATACAAGTTTTATCACTCATTACAACCAAACCGCCGGATCCGACCATTGCCCCTGCTTTTATCAGGTTGTCGTAATCCATTGGAATATCAAGATGTTCTTCTGTTAAACATCCGCCAGATGGGCCTCCGATTTGTACGGCTTTGAATTTTTTACCATCTCTCATTCCACCGCCTATGTCAAAGACGATTTCACGAAGAGTTGTACCCATTGGCACTTCGATTAATCCAGTATTATTTACTTCCCCTGTAAGTGCAAAAGTTTTTGTACCTTTTGAGGTTTCAGTACCCATTTGAGAGAACCAGTCTGCACCTTTTAAAATAATTACAGGAACATTTGCAAGAGTCTCTACGTTATTAATCAGAGTAGGTCTGCCAAACAGCCCTTTATTTGCAGGGAATGGCGGTTTCGGTCTTGGCATACCCCTTTCTCCTTCAATTGATGCGATAAGGGCTGTTTCTTCACCGCATACAAAAGCTCCTGCACCTTCTTTTATATGAATCTCAAATGAAAAATCGCTTCCTAAAATATTTTTGCCTAAGAAATTTCTTTCTTCAGCGTCAGCAATAGCCTTTCTTAGACGTTTGATTGCAAGCGGATATTCTGCACGAACATAAATATACCCTTCATCAGCACCAATTGCAAACGCAGCTATTGCCATACCTTCTAAAAGCTTGTGAGGATCACCTTCCATTACGGATCTGTCCATAAATGCACCCGGATCACCTTCGTCCCCGTTACATACAACGTATGATTTTCCGCCTCTATTTGCTGCTGTAAATCTCCATTTTCTGCCTGTCGGGAACCCCCCGCCGCCTCTGCCGCGAAGTCCTGATTTTTCGATTGTATCGATTACTGCTTCAGGGTTATTTTCTGCAAGTACGTTTGCCAAAGCTTCATAACCTCTTACGGCAATCGCTTCATCTATGCATTCCGCATTAATATTTCCGCAATTTGCAAGAGCAGTTCTTGTTTGTTTAGCATAAAAGTTGATATGCTCATCATCCTGTACATGTTGATGAGTTTTTGGATCAACATATAAAAGACGTTCTACTGGTTTGTTATTTTTGATATGACTTTCATAAATTTCTTCAACATCTTTTTCTTTTACTTTTACATAAGTTACGTGCTTGTCAGGAATAACTACTAAAACCCCTTGTTCGCAAAAGCCATGGCAGCCTGTTGGTACAAGTGTCATTTTATCGTAATCAGTAAGTACAGATACATCGGCACCTAACTCTTTAAATTTTTTTTTTTTTTTCAAAGAACCGTTTGCAACACATCCTGTACCGGCACAAACTAAAACTCTTAAGCCTTGTTTTGCCATATTTTCTTGTGCTTTTCTTTGTTCTTCTTTTATATCAATGTTTAATGTTATATTCCCCATTAGTTTTCCTCCTTAATCAAAGTATCAAGAACTATTGTAATTGCATCGGAGGTCATTTGCGGATAGACTTTGTCATTAATTACAACAACAGGAGCAAGACCGCAAGCACCAAGACAGCTGACTGTCTCCAGTGAGAATAATCCGTTTTCACTTGTTAATTGTCCTTCTTGCATATTCAATTTTGCTCTGATTGCGTTTAACACAGGCATTGATCCTCTTACGTGGCATGCTGTACCATCACAGACTTTTATTTCAAACTTACCTTTCGGTTGTAGTGAAAATTGTGCGTAAAAAGTTGCAACACCAAATACGGTTGCAGGAGATAGACCTTCTACTTTTGTTCCGATATAAATCATAGCATCTTCAGGAAGATATCGGTAAACTTCCTGTACTTTTTGAAGCATTGCAATTAAATTAGATTTCTTACCGCCACATGTGCTGATAATTTCATCTAATTTAGATGTGTCAATGCTAGGATGGTTTTCAACACTCATCTTAGACTCCTATTATGTGATTTACTATTAACCCCGATATATGTTGTTTTTACAACAAAATCTTATAAAAATTATCGCATAATTCAAATTAAAAAGCAAGTTTTTAAAACAGAATTATGCGATGGATATTAGTTTACAAGCATTATTTAGAATATTTTTTGTTATACAAATAAGATAAAACCATTAAAATAATTCCTAAGGTAATGATTGCAATGAATTTGTATAAAATATCTACATTTGACATATCATACAACAGAACTTTTGCTATTGCTAAGATACATAATCCTATTCCGGAATTTTTTAGGAAATCTATATTTTTCAAAATTCCAAGAGTTGTGATTATACCGGCATAGATTATCCAGCAGAGAGATACAATGTATTGTCCGTCTTGGATAATATATTTTGTAATGATATCATTTATTTCATAGTTGATTAGGATAAAACCTAAGAATATTGCAAGGTATTTATAAATTTTATTTTCAGTCCATTTGGCATAAAGAACTGCTGTTGCTATTCCTGATAAAAAGGCAACTGTTCTTATATTGATTAATGGAATGAATGCTTTAAGCGGTCTGTAATGGAAGCCAGCAAATAAAAGTATTAGTGTTGCAATAATACCGAAGAAACCTGCAATTACAGATATTGCAGCATTGGAATTGTTAGCTGCAGATAGTTTTTTCATGTTTATAGAATAAGCAAATAATAAAATTACGTTTGTCATTCTGTTAATGAAGCTTGCATAAGTATTTTCTCCGATAAATCTTTGTGTAATTATATTATTCAATTCAAGACCCATGTATAAATATATTGAGCTTATGCTGATAAATTTGAAAAATTCAGAAATATTAATTAGAGTTTTTTCATTAGATTTATTAAGTAAATAATAAGAAATCGCAGAAGATAGTATAATAGGTGTGAACATTAAAAGTCTAATGTTCCAAATCGGGTGAAATTTTCCGATGTTTTTTATTGCCAAAACTCCGTCTATTGGAACAATTGAGCAGTAAGCTGAACCAAAACATGCGATTGCCCATGAACCGAGAAATTTGAATTTTTCAGGATATTTATTGGCATAAAAAGCAAGTATAATCGTTTCTATTGACCAAGCAAAACATTTTGTTGTAGGTGATTTGTCACACATAAAATATACAAAAAGAAATGCTGATGACAAGAATAGATATATATAATTTTTTAAATCTTCTGTTTCTGATTTTTTTAGGTATGCGATTACACCGTAAATTAATCCAATGCCAAGCTGTGTATAGGCAATTAAGCTGAAATCATGATGAAATACATTTATTAAAATTAGTGATAGTGCACCTAAATTAATATAATTAAGTATTTGATAGTTAGCTTCTTTGTTCTTCAAAGTGATATCATATATTAGATATATAGCCCACAAAATTATAGGGAAAACTAACGTTATTTTATCGCAATATATTAATGCTGCAAGCGTTGTAAGCGGTAAATTTATCAGATTAACTATATTTTTACCATGATTTCTATAAGTGTATAGCAGCGATAATATATTTATGAATATTAAATATCCGAACATAAAATTCGGTGATATATCATAGTTTGCACTTAAAAAGATCGGGTTTATATAAGCTGCCAATAAAGAAATTACAAGCATAGAAATGGTCTTTAGCTTATCTGCAAGGAAAAATGCCAAAAGCAAAAATGCCGTCGCAATAGCGCATGTCATAGGCAGATTAAATATATGAAAGATTCCGCTTGCACAATATGTAGAGATAAACAATGCGCCAAATCCTGTGCCTAGAAGAACTTCTGAATAACTTTTTAAGCTTTCGTTGTTGTTAAGTTTTAAAGCTCCAATCATCATCGCAAAACCTGCAAGATAGCCTAATGTAATTTTTATTGCAGGCGTGAATACAAAAAACGGGGAGACAATTTTTATCAAAATAACAATCGCAATTAAAATTGCTAATGCTCCGATTTTATTAAATATATTTCCTAAGAAGATGTTTTCAAAAGAGTCAGATTTATCTTCTTTTTTCAATTCTCTTTCAATATATTTAGGTATTTTTTCATCTTTATCTTCTTGTTTGTTAAGTATAATTTCATCAGGAATATCAGATATAGAAAGATATTCTTCTGTTTTTTTCTCTTCTATCGGCTTTTCTTCAACTTCATTTGTTTTATAGATAGAGTTTCTGGCAATTCTTTCCTTAATATCTTTCAAATTATCCGAAAGTTCAGATAATTTTGTCTGGATTAAAATCAGCCAAATAAGCATTAAAATAATTATAAGTGCAGTCATCATACCCCCTTAGTAAAAACTCTTTTAATTATATGTTGTATAAGCTAAGGTGTCAATTTATTAAATATTTTGAGCGCAATAATCTTTAATCGGGCAAATATCGCATTTCGGATTTATCGGTTTGCAGACATTTTGACCGTGCGTTACTAAAAGGGTATTAATATCTATCCAATGTTTTATAGGCAGTTTTTCTCTTAGTGCAAATTCTGTTTCTTCCGGATTTTTTGTCTTTATATATCCGAGTCGGTTAAAAATTCTATGCACATGAACATCTACACATATTGCAGGCTCATTGAATCCTAAACTCATTACAAGGTTAGCTGTTTTTCTGCCCACACCTTTAAATTTTGTCATTTCTTCAATAGAATTGGGCACTTTTGAGTTATATTTTTCAACAAGTTCTTTTGAAAGTTCCACTATCTGCTTTGCTTTATTTGCGTAAAATCCGACTGGATAAATGGCTTTTTCAAGCGTTTTAACGTCGCATTTTGCAAAATCTTCCGGAGTGCGCCCAAGTTCCAGCATTCTTAAAGTCGCAGGATAAGTTGTTTTGTCGTTTGTTCTGAGGCTTAAAATACATGCAATAAGCACAAGATAAGGATCTTTGAAACTATCCATAAGCTTTACAAAATCACTTTTAGGCTGATCTGCCTTTTTTAAATTTTCAACAATTTCATCAATCATAAAAGTATTTTATTACTAATCAGGTTTATATTCAATGATATCTTTAATATCACATTTGAAATAGTTACATAGCTTGTTGATAGTACTCAATTTAACATCAATATTTTCGCCTTGCACAAGTTTTGAAATTGTGGCTTTGCTGAGATCTGTTGCTTCAGCAACTTGATAGCCTTTCACTTTGTGCTGCCATATAAGTTCGTATAACTTTATTGTAATCATAGTCTGATTATATATATTAATTTAAAACTTGACATTTTATTCATGTCTAGTAGAATAAATTCATGTATAATTTATTTTTATTTAATATATTTTAAAGGAGAACGTATGAAAAGAGCTTTTACACTCTCAGAAGTGCTAATAACGCTTGGAATTATCGGGATAATTGCTGCAATGACACTACCCTCGTTAATCGGGAATTATAAGATGAAAGCTTTTGAGGTAGCATTTAAAAAGCAGTATGCAGTTATTCAAAATGCTCTTAATTTTATAACGCTACAGGAAGGAATTAACAGATGTTATATGTATCATCCAAATGGTTCTATGTCATATCAAAAAGAGGCGGCTGATTGTGAGTTTTTGACTAATCGTATGATTTCACTTTTGAATTTAAAAGAATATTCAGATGATTTGAAAGATAACTATACCTTAAAAAGTAAAGTTTTATCAGATGGTGGGCAATCAATTAATGATTCATGTAATTATGATTATTTCCTGAAGGCGTCAAGTCCGTATATTACTAAAGATGGTGCAGTTTTTATGTTTTGCGATGTGTATTTAATAATTGATGTAAATGGTGAAAAAGGTCCAAATAAATGGGGACATGATGTATTTTTTATGCTTTATTCAAATCATAATAATTATTCCACTTCAAATCCTAAGATATTTTTGACGGATGAGTTTTGTTCTATAATAGAAAAAGGCGGAAAATTTCCTCGTACTATATTAAGAAATCAAAAAGAAAATACAGATACTAGTCGTTATTGGTAAATTAAATTTTAAGTTAATAGATTTTCTACATCAATTCTGGTTCTTAATTTAAGAGCGTAGATATCCTCTCGAGAAAAATCTTTCATTTTCACCGCATCTTTTTCTGTCGTGACTATTGAACCGTTTGGTAATTCTTCTTCTGTGTATCTGTGATGATCGTCAAAAGATTTTTTTTCTTTTATTTTGTAATTCGTCAAAAATTTATAAAATTGTTCAGGCTGTCCTATTGCACAAACAGCAGTGATTTCTGTATTATCCTGTAATATTTCACCTGTTTTAATGTTATAGACATAATCAGGTTCTGTATAACATACAAAAGTTGGAATATTCATTTTTTTTGCAGTAATTTTAGCTAATTTTTCTGCTCTTGTATGATCGGTATTTTTACTTACAATAATCATTTTATTGACCCGATTGAAAGCTTCTTTCCCCTCACGCAAAGGTCCTGCAGGCAAAAGCCTTTCGTTGCCATACATTTTTTCGCTGTCTGTGAGAATTATATCTATATCTCGATTAAGTTTTCTATGTTGAAAACCGTCATCAAGAATTATTTTTGATACATTATATTTTTCTATTGCGAATTTTGCAGCTTTAACTCTGTTTTTTGATGTGATTACAATTACATCGTTTGTATTTTTAGCAAGCCAATAAGGCTCATCACCTGCTAGTCTTGCGTTATAAAAAATATTTTTGCCGTCTGAAATTACGTTGATTTGTTTATTTGATAAAGCTCCGCCGTATCCGCGTGAAATTATTGCAACTTTTTCACCTTTTGAAATTAAATACTTTGCGATTTCTGAGACAACCGGTGTTTTACCGACCCCGCCTGTTGTTACGTTACCAACAGAAATTACAAACGCATCAACTTTCTCAGGTTTCAAAGTCCCTGTGTCATACAGCTTGTTTTTTAGTCCGCTTCCTAATCCGTAAAATATTGAACAAAACTCCAAAAGTCTGAATAAAAATCCTTTTGCGTTCTTGTCATAATGAATTTTTGTGATTTCTGTTTTTATATTTTTCATGATTTATTAGAACATCAATCTCCAGAGTAAAAATCTCTTGTTCAATTTTTCGGAGAATTTTCTCAAATTGCAAGTTGTAACTTTGGTATCTTCAATGATTGTCTGTAATTCAGTTTTCTTTTCCGGAGTCATTTTATTTACAGAAGCTAAAGCTGTATTAAGATTAATCATAGCTTGATTTGCATTTGAAACTGCGCTTGTGAAATCATTTTTAAGCTGTTCGTTTTTAGTCATTCCGTTAACGTAACCGCTTATTTCATTAACGTTTTGGACTATTTCTCTGATATCTGATGCCATTTGTTCAGCTTCTGCTTCATTTCCTATGATTTTGTTTATATTCTGTGCAAGTTTATCCAAAGAATTTGCAGTAGATAGCATTGTAGTCTTGAATTCTGGATCCCCTATAATTTTGTTTATGTTAGTTGACATTTCGTTGAAATCTTTTGAAGTTTGATCAAGCATAGCCATTAAAGTGTCAATGTCTTCTTTGGAAGAATCTACAAGAGCGTCAATTTTGCTCATAGTAGAGGCAGTTTGTGCTGTGAGAGAATTTATGCTTTTGATTGATGATTTTAATTCGGCAATAACTTCATCAGAAAGAATTTCGTTTACTTTTTGGTTGGTTTCAGTAAGGGATTCTGCTGCTCTGTATTGCCATTCCATAAAGTCAGAAATTCTCATCGGCTCGATTACCGTATATGGAGATTTTTGGGTAGGATATGGCAAGGTTACATCATCTAAGGTTGATATAAACAGTTTTTTCTTTCCTTTGTATGATATAGCTTTTCCTTTCAAAAATTCAGGAAGAATTAATCCAGGAAGGTTTACTATATAATCAACTTTATAAGCATTTGGAGTTTTTATTGAATCTTTTATGTTGTATGGTACAACTTCTTTTGAGACTATTTCAATGTTTTTGATTACACCTACATCGTAATATTCATTATCAAGTTTCATCTGCACTGCATCATCTTTGTAAAGAACGTTTCTGTTTTCCATAGGAATATATATAGTTCTTGTTCTTGGCGGTGTGATTTCTAAAAACAACTCACCAATCAATCCAGACTGTTGGATCGAAAATACTGATGCTTTTGGAATTTCTATATTAGGTTCGGTTATTACAAACTTGACTTTAACGTAACTGTTTTCGCTGTTGATAACAGGTATAATTTCTTCTACTTGTCCAACTTTTAACCCCATCATCTGAACACCTGAACCAGGTCGCATGCCATTTACATCTTTGAAATTAATTTCAATTCTTTTAGCTGAGGTAAGTGCTCTGCCTTTTACTTTTAGAACAATACCCACCAAAAGAATTAATGCAAGAAGTGTCAAAAGCCCTACTTTAAAAGATGATGAAAATCTCATTAATAACCTTTCCTGTTCTATAATATAAAGTTATTGTAACAGAAAAATTATTTTGTGCAAAAAATTAATTTTATTCTAGATAATTAGCTAAGACATTCTTTACGTAATTTTGAGTTTCTTTATAAGGAGGAACTCCATCATATTTATCAACAGCTCCGGGACCTGCATTATAAGCTGCAAGAGCTAAAATAATATTGCCATTATATTTATTAAGCATTGATTTTAAGTATTTAACTCCGCCTTCGACATTTTGTACAGGATTGAAAGGATCCTTTACTCCAAGACTGTTTGCTGTCGCAGGCATCAATTGCATAAGCCCCATTGCACCAGCTTTAGATTTCGCTCTTGTATTAAATCCTGATTCTTGTTTAATTAGTGCTTTTACAAGATTTTCATCTACACCATGCTTTTGTGATATTTGTGATATCATGCCCAAAAGCTGACTTTTATTAGCTGAGACTGCAGGAGTCATATCTTTTTGTATTTGAATATCTTGTAATTCTTCTAGTGCATTATTTAGTGTGTTAGTCGGGTCTGTATTTTTTATAATATTAGCTTTTACATTCATCGCCTGAGGTCCTAAAAGTAATGAACCAAAGTCGGCAGATGAAGTTTTTAAAACATTTTCAAAAGATTGAACGGAAGGTTTGTTTGTAGGATATATTGTATCAATCGGATTCTGTGTCTGTTGAATTTCTGGACCATTAATTTGGTTTCTAAAATTAGAAACACGACTTTGCAGCTGTGCATATCTTTGCATAGCTTGCGTTTTTCCGCCTGAATTTAATAATCCCTGTATCATTTCCGAGAACATATCTTCCGCCCCTCGTCTTTTTGAAAAACTGTACGTCTTTCAATTTCCATAACTATTGTATAATTTACTACCCTGTTTGTTATCCTCTATTTGAATTAATGATTTTTGTAAAAATGTCAAAATTTGAAATAAAGTAGCAATTTTATTTCAGGAGATTTTTTATTTAAAGTTCGCATAATAGAATATCTTATCTGATAAACATGCAATCGCCGTATGAGAAAAATCTGTAATTGTTTTTTACTGCTTCTTTATATGCTTTAAAAATAAAATCTTTACCAGCAAGCGCAGATACCAGCATCAAAAGTGTTGACTTTGGCAGGTGAAAATTTGTAATCAATTCATCAATTACTTTAAATTCATAAGGTGGATATATAAACAATTCAGAATGATCATGACAAGCTTTTATACAGCCGTATTTTTGATAAGCAGTCTCTAAGGTTCTTACTGTTGTTGTTCCAACTGCTACTAGTTTTTTGCCGTTTGCTTTAGCCTCATTAATCTTTTTTGCTGTCTCTTCTGATATTTCAAAGGTCTCAGAATGCATTTTATGTTCAAGAATATTTCCACACTTCACAGGTCTAAAAGTTCCAAGCCCTACATTTAGGGTAACATAAGCTATTTCTACACCTTTCTCCTGAAGCTTTTGCAAAATCTCCTTTGTAAAATGTAATCCTGCCGTAGGAGCAGCGACAGAACCTTCATCTTTTGCATAGACAGTCTGATAACGTTCAAAATCAAGTTTTTTTATATCTTCATTCGCTAATTTTCTTTCAATGTAAGGAGGAAGCGGAATATTACCGTTTCGGTGCAAAACATCTAAGATATTCCCCTCATAAATCAATTCAACAATCCAACTGCCGTCTTCTTCCGTTTTTTCTAGAGCTTTAGCTGATAACTCGTCGCTTATTTTTATAATTGTACCTTCTTTAATTCTTTTTGACGGCTTAATCAGTGTTTCCCATTTTTTGCCCTCAAGCTGTTTTAGAAGAAAAACTTCGATTTTAGCACCGGTTTCTTCTTTCACTCCATAAAGGCGTGCAGGCATGACTTTTGTGTTGTTTAATACCAAAATTGAATTATCATCAATCAAATCCACAATATCGTAAAAGTGCTTGTGATTGATAGTTTTAGCATTCCTGTCAAGTAACATCATTTTTGAGTTTTCTCGCTTATCGGCTGGAAGTTGTGCGATAAGATTTTCAGGTAAATTATAATCAAATTCTGATAATAGCATTTTTAAAACTTTCTCAATATTTTTTTGAAAAATCCTGTAATACGTGCCTTATAATATTCCGCATTTCCAAAAAGTTTTTTATAAAAGTCATCACCATCTTTTGTGATTTTATATATCTCTTTACCTTTTGATGTCGTGGAATCTTTTATCAAACCTTGAGTTATAAATTCATCAAGTGTTTCTTTTCCGCATTTTGCACGTAAGTGATTAATTGTGCCTTTTCTGTTTCTTACTGCATAATCTATCCCCTTTAAGTATTGCTTAGTTAAGTTTTGTGTTGTTTGGGGAATTTTCATTATGCTAAATTTCCTTTTTATTAAATTTTTCTTTTACTTTATCAATAAAAGAAGAAGTTTTATGCAAGTTTTCATCGACTAATTCTGCTTCAATAACTTTAGAACCGTCAGTTGCTTGAACTTTTTTTGCAGCTTCTTCAGCGTCAATTTGCTTGTTTACGATGATTGTTTGCAATACTTGAATTATATTAGATACGATAAGGTAAATCAAAACACCCGCAGGAATTGGGATTATTACAAATGTTGCAATAATCATTATCGGCATGAATGTACCCATTGATTTTTGAATAGCTTGTTGAGTCGGATCATCAGAGATTTGTGTTTTATTTTGAGCCATCATGAGCTTTTGTGAAAGCCACATTGTAAGTCCGAATAATGCAATCAAAGCAAGTACATCCCAATGGAATGAATGTTCTACGGCTTTTGAAGGCACAGATGCTGTCAACAATCCACCGTTGCGTTCAAAAGTTACCTTTTCTGTCTCTTTTGTATTTACGTCAGTGATTGTCATTTCGGCCTTTTGAATTTGATCAAGTTGACTGAATTTCAAATCTAATTGATCAAGGCTTACTTTGAAATCAATTGCTTCTCCAGGAGTTAATTCACCTTGTATTTCCAAAGCCTTGTTTGGTTTTTCTACTTTTACATTTTCTAATGTTTCAGTTGGTAAATATACGGTTGCAGTTTTACCCAAAATAAATGTGTCGTATTTTGAAGCACCCATCACGCCATCGTTTGAAATACCTGCAGAAGCACGAAGTGTTGTATCAAGTCTGTTTATAAACAAAAACTTTGAATTTCCTGCAATTTGGATAAATTGAGGACTCATCAATGCTGAATATAAAAGAATAAATACAGGCATTTGAACCAACAAAGGCAAGCATCCGCCCATTGGGTTGAACTTGTGTTCTTTGTAGAATTCCATCATTTTCATCTGCATTTTTTGTGGATCATTTTTGTATCTGTCTTGTATAGCTTTCAGCTTTGGCTGCAATGTCTGCATCATACGCATTGAACGTTGTTGAGATACATTTAACGGCCATAAAAACATTCTTACAATTATTGTTAATACAATTATTGCTATTCCGTAATTTCCGACAAATTGTGCAAGCATTTTTAATGCTTCAATAGTTAAAGTAGTAAAATCCAATTTCCCTAATCCTCATAATCTAAATGTATATATCCAATTGTAATACAAAAAAAGTAAGCGTCAAATAATGCTTTCTTTTTTTTGTAAAATTTAATTTTATATGAAAAAAAGAACCGTTTATAAAACGGTTCTTTTTTCTAAATGGTCGGGATGACACGATTTGAACGTGCGACCCCCTCGTCCCAAGCGAGGTGCGCTACCAAGCTGCGCTACATCCCGATATTAAATTCTTAAAATGGTTTTAGACTTAGCACCTTGTTAGCTTTGCGCTACCAAGACCTCTCACAAACGATACTTAATCGTTTGTTCGGCAGAGTGCTACATCAGATATTAAATTTTCAATTGGTTGTCAGGAGTCTTGTATTTTTCGAATTAAGATTTATTGCTTCTTTATTCGGCTCTAAAATCAAGTGCTATATCCTGCACATTTGTAATGCTATTATAAAAAAAAATAGAAGTCAATAATTATTTGCTATTTTTATTTTCTAATATGCTTAATTTAGTTCCTATGCCAAATATAATCCCTGCAATCAGGTATGTCATCCAAGCAAATGCATAATTCCTTTTAAGCGGTTTTAAATCCATTGTTTTATCAACAGTATTTTTTATTTGTTTGGCTGCTTTAATTCCGCGCAATGAAGCAATGCCTTCTTCGACTATTGTAGGTAAAAATGCCAAAAATCCTATTGTACCGGCATTCTTTTCAATGAAAGTCTTTTCATTGTCAGGCTTTTGCGAAAAATTATTTAATAGAATTAATAATGGGGAAAGCGCTGTAATTTTGCTTCTAGAATTTTGCAAAAATTTTAAAAACTTTCCTTTGTGAGCATTTACGGCATGCCCGAGTTCGTGCAAAATGAGGGACGGCTTATTCTTTGGAGCAACGGCAAGTTTTACTTGATCTGTATAAAAGGCGTTTTCTCCTCTTGCAACAGGACCGAGAGCATCAGTTAAGTCAAAGCCGTAATTTTTATATTTACCTGCGATAGATTGTACATTTTTCTTATCAATATATTCAACAGAGATTTTGTTGGATAGACCGTTATCAAATAGCATTTTTGATGCAATTTTTTTGACGTTTTCACTATTAGTGAATTCTTTCCCCTGCATTAGCTTATTTCCGCACCATTGAGAAAGTTTTTGAAGTAGGATTGCCGCTCCTTGCAAAATTCCTGCAGTCGCAACAGCTTTAACTTCTTGTAAATCATCGTTTTTTCTTGGCGCAGGCTCAATATAGCGTGGATTATACGTTCTCGTCGTATAATAATATCGCTGAGTATTCGGATTTTGATAATTATAATTTACGCCTTCCACGCCTTTTATAAAACCACTGAAAGAAATAAATTGCTAGTATTTTACGAAATTTTACATTTTTGAAAATTCTTCTTTTGAAGCATTACAAATAGGACATACCCAATCTTCAGGTAATTCTTCAAATTTTTTACCTTCTTTTTCTTCGTCGTATATGTATCCGCAAATTTCACATAAATATTTCATTTTCTTAATCTCCTTTTATTATTGTCTAATATATGTTACAATGTTAATATGATTACTTCTTGTGTTAATGTTATAAGGCAAAAAGTCTATTATTCTGATACTGATGCTTATGGTGTTGTTTGGCACGGTTCATATCTCAGATGGCTTGAGATGGGACGTGTTGATTGGTGCGAAGAACGAGGACATAATTTGATAGAGTTGGAAAATCAAAATATTGTTCTTCCTGTTGTAAATTTAAATGTTCGATATAAAGCATCAGCAAAGCTGAATGATAATTTAATTATTGAAACATCTGTTACAAAGTTCAATGGCTTGTCAGTTACATTCACTCAGGCTATAAAATCTTCTGATACTCAAAAAACTTATATAGAAGCAGAAGTAGAGGTTGTTGCTATAAGTAAAGATAACGGAAAGTTATACAGACGAATGCCTCAGATATTAGCTGATGTATTCAAAAAGGAGGTTGAATGCCTTCAGTCCGTCTAAATAAATTTATAGCCTCTTCAGGTCTTTGCTCAAGAAGAAAAGCTGATGAATTAATTGAAAGCGGTAAAGTATCTGTGAATGGTAAAAAAGTTACCGAACTTGGCTTTTTGGTTAGTGAGAAAGATAAGGTTTTTGTCAATCAAAAACAAATCAGGCCTGTAAAGCATGAATATTACAGATTCTTTAAGCCTGCAGGTTATATTACGACAGCTGATGATGAAAAGGGTAGAAAAACTATTTATGATTTGCTCCCTGAAAGTATGTATCACTTAAGACCGGTCGGACGATTAGATAAAGATTCTACAGGGCTTTTGATTTTGACAAATGATGGTGATTTGATAAATGAATTAACACATCCGTCAGTAAAAGTTCCAAAGGTATATATTGTATCTATTGATTCAATTATACATCCGCATGAGTTAGAGCAGATGGCTAATGGAATAGAAATTGAGTCTGGAAAGATTGCTTATGCTGATATTTCGGTGTTGGAAGCAGATAAAAAACATACCTTAATGCAGATTACTCTTTATCAGGGAATGAACAGACAAATAAGAAGAATGTTTGAGTATTTCGGTTATGAAGTTAAAACTTTAAAACGGATACAACATGCAATAATAAATTTAGATGGTCTGAAACGTGGAGAGTTTAAGCCTATAAAACCAAGACAAATTAAGGAATTAAAGAATTTTTTAAATAGGGTAAAGAAAAATGATTAAAGTAGCTATTACAGGAAATATTGCAGCAGGAAAGTCAACGGTTGAAAAAATACTTACATCTCAAGGATATTCAGTTTTGAATACTGATGATGTGGCTCATGATCTTTTAGATGGTAAAAGTGATGTGTTGACTGGTTTTAAAGGGTGTGAATTCTTAAATGTTAAACAAGAAGTTCTAAAGGCTTTTAAAGGATATGATATTCTTGATGGTGATGATATTTCAAGAGCAAAGCTTGGAAAAATTGTTTTTCATGATGCAAAAATGCTTAAAAAACTTGAATCTATTATTCATCCTATTGTTCGTTTAAAAATATATGAATTCTTTGCTGAACACAAAGATGAGACAGTTGTATTCGTTTCAGTACCTCAACTATATGAAGCTGAGATGCAATATATTTTTGATAAGGTAATATTGGTATTCTCAGAAGACAAATATAGATACAAAAGACTTTTAAAACGTGACGGATATACAGAAGAATATGCATCAGCAAGAATAAGTGCTCAGATGCCGCAAGTAGAAAAGCTCTTATTGTGTGATGATTGTCTTGAAAATGACGGTACTATCGGAGAGTTGAAGGTCAGAATAGCTTACTTAATGAAAGAATATGAAAGACTTAAACCGGGACGAAAACGGTAACATTGTCTGAAGGTTTTATATTGTCATTAACAAAGAAGCTTATTGCTTGATTACCTTCCCCTTTAATCTCAACATGGCCATATTGTCTGCTGTATCCGGCAGCTCCTTTATCATAAGCGATTACGCATCCAGCTGGTAGTTTTGCAAGATCACTGCCTTTGACTTTTACTTCCTTGAAATTTGAATTTTTTCTTAGGATATCAGGAATATCATTAGCGTTACCGGATTCATACGCTCCTAATCCTGCATCACTTATGGCACTTTTAACAGCTCTTGCACAGTAACCTTTTTGTGCGGTCCTTAATCCTGCAATTGCTTCATTTGCAAGTTTTATACCTTTTTCTTGATTATAAATTTGTGCGATTTCTTTTAGATCCGTTTTTTGCGTCGATGAAATTTTGTTTGCTTTTGCTAACGCATTTGTATTTTCCATTTTGAAATAGTTGTTTGAATCGAAGGTGTTAGTTATGGGTGTATAACTTGGCAAAACTGGCATGTAGTTGAATTGAGTATAATCAGGCATTTGAGTAGTTGTTGGTATTTGGTAATTAGCAAAAATGTTACTGTTAAAATCTATTGGAGTATAAGAGGTATTGTTCCAGTAATTAGCTAGTGGTGGCATATTTATCGGTGTATTCCACTGAAAAATATTGAAAAAAGTCGGCAATTGGGGCTGGAAGGAAAAAAATGATAAATTCGGAATTGAAGGCATACCACAATTCATTGGAAATAGTGGAAAACTTCCAAATCTTGAAAAATTAAAATTGTTCATGCCAAAAAATTCAAAAGCCACAGTTCAACCCTTAATTATACTCGTATATATATAAAGTATATAGTGTTGAAAAAATTGCTCTATTGTAACGGATTTATTACAATTCCTGATAATAGTTTCGGATAAAAGTATGTTGATTTTTGCGGCATTCTATAACCTGCTTGAGAAATTCTCTTTATATCACTGATTTTAGGGTATGCCATGATAAATGAAGCTTCTGCTTTTCCTAGATCTATCATATCAAAAGCCTCATTTTCTACTTTAATATATTTGATTCCATCCTGTGCCATCTGCTCTTCTTCTGTATATCCGAGCTCTTTTGTCAATATGACTTTGTGAAGAACTGTCAAATCAAGACTTTTTAAGACTTCAGGGACTTTATATTCATCCAAGATCCTGCTTACGTCTTCTCTTAAAGTAAGCAGATAGAATTTGTTGACATTTTTCATATACAATCCCATTGAGATTTTTTCTTTAGCAGATTTTTCTAAATCAGATAAAAATTGAGCTTTAATATCTTTTTTGTTGAAACCGTTAAAGGTATAGTCTTTTAGGTCAAAATATTTTTTAATTTTTTCAAGCAAAACGTATGGTTCTATCCATTTTGTAATAATTCTGTGCGTCGGATAAATAAGCAAGTCATCATCCATGTTTGTAAAATAGCTCATAACATATTCTGCATCTTTTGCATTCTCTCCAAGATAATTCCTGTAATTTAGTGCTGTCTCATACCTGTGATGCCCGTCTGCTATAAGTAGTGTTTTATCTTTTAATACCTCTTGTATTAATTTTATTGTT
>CALVAU010000072.1 GCA_944325615.1 Candidatus Gastranaerophilales bacterium
CAATCAAAGCCGATTATCTTAAAAAGTTCGGAGAAGCACTTGAACTTGAAGAAAACAAGTCTTTGTCTGATGAACAAGTATTCCATAACCTTATAAAAGACGATAAAAACGCATTTGAGGGCGTTACAGCCGTTAAGCTGGCAGGTGGTACACCGCAGGGACTTGGCTCGAATTATGACGATGCTACGGCTCGTGCGGTTATGGGATTACCCAAAAAATAATATAAAAGGAGTTATTTATTATGGCGAACAACATTCAGCTTTTTAAAAAGTATATTGCACTTCTTGATGAAGTGTATCAGTTAAGTTCAAAATCTTCTATCCTTGACGGCGATGCTTCGCTCGTTCAGGCAGGAAGAAACGCAAACGAAATTGTTATTCCTAAAATGTCGCTTGATGGTCTTGCAGACTATTCTCGCAACAGCGGTTATGTAATGGGTGATGTTACCCTCACTTATGAAACTGTTAAATTTAATTATGACCGTGGCAGAAAGTTTGTTATTGATGCTATGGACGATGAGGAAACCGCAGGTATTGCCTTCGGTAAACTTTCTTCCGAGTTTATTCGCACAAAGGTTGTTCCCGAAATGGATGCTTTCCGTTTTGCGACTTATGCTTCGATTTCAGGTATTGGTTCTGCAACGGGCACTCTCGCAGATGGTGCGGCTGTTATTACTGCGCTTCGTGCGGCAACCAACACGATGGACGAGGACGAAGTACCTTCCGAGCAGAGAGTTCTCTTTATCACTCCTACCCTTCGTGGTATGATTGATGACCTTGATACTACAAAGAGCAAGGAAGTTCTTGCTAAATTCTCAAGTGTTGTAGAAGTTCCGCAGTCAAGATTTAACACGCAGGTCAATCTTTTCGACGGTACTACCAGTGGCGAAGAGGCAGGCGGTTTTGAAACAACCGGTAATGATATTAACTTTATGGTTATTCATACCCCCGCTATTCTCCAGTACCCCAAACACACCGTAAACAAGATTATCACTCCCGAAGCAAATCAGGAAAGCGACGGTTGGATGTTCTTCTATCGTGCTTATGGTCTTGCGGATGCTTACGAAAACAAGGCTGCAGGTATCTATGTTCACAGCAAAGCAGGTGCTTAATCTTGTATAAGGTGATAAAGCATTTTATTGACTTGCAGGACAACAATTATAAATACGATGTAGGCGATACATATCCTCGAAAGGGATTGAATGTGTTGCAGAGCCGTATAAATGAACTTGCAAGCCACAAAAACAAGCAGAAAACACCCTTGATTGAGGAAATTCCCGAAAAGGTGGAAGAACCCAAAAAGGAAAAGAAATCAAAGACAGTTGAAAAGGCTGGCGATGAATAAATGAAAGGCGGTTGAATTATGCAATATCTAACCTATGAAGAATACACAGAAATGGGCGGTATTTGTGATTTAACCGCCTTTAACCGCAATATTGACCGTGCTTGTGGCGTGATTGACAACGCAACACACAACCGCATTGAATGTATGGAAGAAGTTCCGCAAAAGGTTAAACCTTTATGCCGTGATTTGCTTGAATACCTTGTTGAAAACAACACCGTTAAAATCGTAACAAGTCGCAGTCAATCGGCAGGAGGCGTTAGCGAAAGCGAAAGCTACGCAACAAAAACCGCCGATGATGTGTATGGTGATATTCAGAATATGATATATGATTATCTGTTGAATATTACAGATGATAATGGCACGCCACTCTTATACAGGGGGTGTATGCGTTGAAAGTCGGTTTTAATGTCAAGTATGGCTATAATGAGATAGAAATACCTATCACAGAAAAGACCGTCCCGAAATTCCAAAAAAGCGGAATGACGAATTTATTCAGTAGCAGGGTAACAATTTACAATGACATACCAAGCGACGGAGTAAACCCACGCAGATTTGACCGATTTGTGATTGACCTTTGCAACATTCAAAAAGGCATATTGCAAAATGCAGATGGCACGATTGAAAAGGTTGCAAATGCACAGACAATAATCACAAAAGATATTAAGCATTACAAAACACCGCTTGAATATGCTTTACTTCCTGCTGATATGAAAGAAAATTATTTCACGGCAAATGTAAATGATTTTGTTGTGCTTGCAGAGGTTGAAGATGTTGTTACGACTTCAAGGGAGTTTCAAGACTTGCAGAGCAAATACAAAAACAACGGTTTTTCTGTTACGGCGGTCAATGAATACATACACGGTATGGCGGTTGATAATGTGCAGATAATTCACGCATAAGGGGGATTGAATAATGGATAAATACGCAGTATTATTTAACTATTTCCGTCAATGCCCTTATTTAAAAAACCTTATGAGTATTGCGGCAGAAAGCAATAAAGGGAATACCGTTATTCTTCCGCAAGGTGCAAGCCCTGCCGTGCAATATCAAGAGCAGTTTGATGTGAACGGATATTATAATTGCACGATTGAGCCTTACCCGTCAGTATATGAGGATTTTCAGATTAACTGCTATGAGTGGTACGATGTTAACGATACAAACCCTCCTCAGTTTAATGAAAATGTGTTGACTTATGAGCAAGTTTGCGGAGTTTGCGATTGGATAAAAGAACAGAACGAAAAAGGCAATTTCCCCGATATTGGCGAAATGATTGTCAGTATCGAAACAAACCCTTTTGTACCGCAAATTAGATACGTCGACTCCGACACCAATACTGTGGGCTACTTCATCACGGTTCGATTGCGATATGTAAACCGCACACAGAGGAAGACGGTGGAATATGAATTCTAAAATTTCAAGTGACAAGTCTGCGGCAACAGTCATTCGTGTTGAACTCGATGAGAGTAAGATAATTCGCAAGGTTACAAATGACGAGTTCGGATTACTTGTAGCTAAAACTTGGAGAGATTTAATAGACCCTTTTGTGCCATATAGGACAGGGCAGTTGGCGGGAGTTGAAGGAACAACCGTTCAAGTATCGCCTTGGGAAATTTGGTATAAGATGAAGTATGCTGAATATGTATATTATTCAAAAGGATGGGATTTTTCAAAAAATATGCACAAGTCGGCAACAGACCACTGGGATATAGCCGCCGAAAAGGCAGGACAAAAAAACAAACTATACCGTACGCTTAACAATGCGTTACAAAGCGGTAGATTTTAATTTAATGTAAAGGAGAATTGATATGGCAGATAACACAGATTTTAATGTTGGCAAAGGCATAAGAGCGGCACAAGCAGGACAATTAAACAAATTATATCAAACTTTAAATAATTATTTACGAAAGAGAGGTTAAAACATGGCTGGTTTAGCATTTAATGAAAAAGTAAATCCGAAAGCCAAAACAGAACTATTCAAAATATATGCCGACATATCAGCAGACGGAAGTGAGCCGGAATGGGAACTGCAAGGCAGGGGTGTTACATCATGGACTGTTGAACAGAATCAGGATATAACAAAAGAGCCTGACGTTTTAGGGTATGTTGACATTGAAAGGGGAACGGCACAGCCTACACAGAGCGGTGTATCAATCAAGTTGAGAAAAGGAAGCAAATTCGGCGAAATGCTTTTCAATGCTTGGTTTAGCGGAGATACTACAAGACTTGACAACATAAAAATGTTACAGAAGTTTGAATTCGTTGACGGAACGTCAGAGGGCAAATGCAAAGCACGTTTGCAGGAAGAATGCGTTATAGCAATAAACAACTTTACAGGAGAAGCCGCCGGATATCTTGGTTTTGAAATTGATATACATTATTCAAATAAAATAACTACAGGAGAAATGGCAGTTACAGATGGCGCAAGCATTGAATTCACGCCTGACGGTGCCGCATAACACAATCACACATACCGCCTTGCCCTATTAGGTAGGGCGGTGATTTAAATTTAAGGAGGTAAATTTCAATGAAATTAAGCACAGGCAAAATCGCTTTCCCGATTGAATTTGATACAGGTGACAAGGATGTTATATATTTTAATCCGAATGACCCGAATTTATATGTAAGATTAAATAATCTTAAAGATAGAGTAAATGAAAAATTAAAAAATGTAAAAGATTTTGAATTAAATAATGAAGGAAAACCGGAAAATCCTTCAGATATTGAAGCTTTTGAAATATTCCAAAAAGTAATATATGATGAATTAGACAGAGCTTTTGACGGTAATATTTCAAATATAATTTTTAAACATTGTTCACCTTTTGCAATAATAAACGGAGAATATTTTATATTACAGTTTGTAAATGAAGCGAAAAAAGAAATTGAAAAAGAAATAGAAAAATCAAACAAAGATTTTCAAAAGAAAATGTCAAAGTATTTAGAGAAGTATAAAAAATGATTTATGATTTGCCGATAAATGTTAAAATTGACGGAAAAGAATACAAAATAAGAAACTATTGCGATTATAGAGTTGTTCTTGATTGTATCGAAGCTTTAAACGACAGCGATTTTACAATATATGAAGCATTAATATGCGCCAAAAATATATTCTATGAAGAGCCTGAAAGCATAGAAAATATATACGAAGCTATAAAACAAATGCTAATAATAATAAACCTTGGAGAAGAAGAAACAGAAGAAGAACAAAGTAAACCGATTGTTATGAATTGGCAGAAAGATTTTAAAATAATAGCTCCGGCAATAAGTAGAATTTTAGGATATGACATACGGACACAGGGCAAATTTACACATTGGTGGACGCTGCTTAGCGCATATCAGGAAATAGGAGAATGCTTGTTTGCAAATATCGTATCAATAAGAAATAAGCTTGCAAAAGGTAAAAAACTTGAAAAATACGAACAAGAATTCTACAGAGAAAACAGAAATATGATAGACCTTCCAAAAACGCTAACAAGAGAACAGGAAGAATTTTTAAACAGTATTGATTAATAGAAAGGTGGTGAAAATATGGCAATTTCTCAATCTGACGGTGGCATTATATTGACAACTGAAGTTAATGACAGCGGATTAAAACAAGGTATTAAAAACTTAAAATCAGAAGCCGCAAAGTTAGCCGCTGAATATAGAAAAGCTGGAATGTCGCAGTCAGAAGCGTTTAAAAAAGCATGGAGCGAAATTAAAAAAACAACGACAGAAACAGAAAAAGCGACAAATTCAACAAAAAAATACGGAGAGCAAGCGCAGAAAACAGGAAATTCAGCAAAAAACTCTTTCAATGATATAGGAAACTCAATTAAAAAACTTGCTTCAACAATAGGCTTAACATTAAGTATTGCCGCTTTAATAAATTTTAGCAAAGAATCAGCGGCGGCAGCTACTCAACAGGAAGCTAATATACAAAGAATTATAGATATATATGGAGAAGCAAGCGAAAAAGTATCTGAATTTATAGAAAAAAGTTCTAAAGCAATTGGAATGTCAAAAAGTGCGGCAACATCAACAGCGGCTACTTATGGAAATCTTTTATCAGTTTGGGCTGATGTGGAAACAAATGCGACATTAACAAACGCATTATTAAATCAGACCGCAGTTGTTGCGACAAAAACAGGAAGAACAGTTACAGACGTAGCTGAAAGAATACGTTCAGGACTTTTAGGAAATACAGAAGCAATTGAAGACCTTGGAATAAATGTAAATATAAAAACAATTGAAATAACAGAAGCGTTCCAAAGAATTGCAGACGGTAGGAGTTGGGAACAATTAAACGCTTATGAGCAGTCACAAATTAGAACATTAGCTATATTGGAGCAATCAACCAAAAAATACGGCACTCAAGTATCTGAAACAACAGCCTTGACAAAGTCGGAATTCAGCGCGGCATATCAAGATTTTATGGTAGCTTGGGGAAATTTTGTAAATATCGTTCTTGTTCCTATTTTAAAAGTTTTAACAAAAATAATTTCATATGTTACAGTTGCGCTAAATGTTCTTTTAGGTCTTAATGGTGATATTATAGGAAGTACAGAAGGAATAAGTTCATCAGTCGAAGAAACAACGAAAAATCAAAAAGACCTTACACAAGAAGTAAAAAATACACAAAAAGAACAAAAAAAATCACTTGCTTTGTTTGATGAATTGATGATACTTTCATCAGGGGGTATTTCTCAAAGCAATTTATCTGCATCTGATACTATAATTGCGATTCCTGATGACGTTTTAGAAAGTTATGAAAAACTATCAGAAGGTATAGACAATGAATCATTAGAAGAGTTAAAAGAATTTGAGCAGTGGATGATTGATAACAAGGACAACATAGAAACTGCTTTAGATATCGCAGGAATTGCTGGATTAACTTTAGGTATAGGAAAACTTATAGAAAAAATTTCTTCATTATTTGGTTTCTTTGATAATAAAAATAAAAAATTAAAAAAGCAAACAAAATTAACTAAAAATGATGGTTTAGCTGTTGAGTCTTTAGCTTGGGCACTTTCAGGTGTGTTAGGTGGAGCTTTAATAGGAATAAAAAAACTTTTAGGAGATTCAAATCAAGAATTAGATAACACATCAGGAAGCTTAGTGACGGCTAAAGAAAATTCTGTTTCTTTTTCTTTAGGACTGCAAGAGCTTGCTACAGCAACAAAAAACAGCAAAGATGAAACAAATAAATTTAATGAAGAATTAAGACTTTTGCCAGAAAGTTTCAACGTATTAGATCCTTTTTTAGTCGGAAGTAAAGAAAAACAAGAAAATTTATCCGAATCAATTTTACAAACAAAAGACTCTATGGAAAAAGTGCCGGAAGCTGCAAAAAAATTAGCTGGAAGTTTACTTCCGACTCAAAAAAAATTGATTGAATTTACATATTCATCATATTTTGCTGAAAATGGATTTGATATGTTGGTTGAAAAACTCAAAGATACAGATCCTATTGAACACCTGGGGCTTGCATTTGACTCGTTGAGTGAAAAAATAAAAAATTGGGCAACAAATATTACAGGAGCAAAAGACAAATATAAAGATTTGAAAAACTCTATAATGCCCAGAAACGAAACAGAAGCAAGCAAGCAAGTAAATGAAATTGTAAATCCTCAACTTGAAATAGTAGCAAAAGCCTTAGAAAAACAATTTACAAATCAAATTATATCACAAATAGAATTTGGAATAGCGAGTGCACAAGAATCTAAAGTTTCAAAAAATACTGAAATAGCAAGAAAAATATTAGGAGATCCTTATTTTTCAGAACAACAAATGGAAAATATAGAAAAAAATTTTGAAACTATTGCAGAAAATTTAAAAGTATTTTTGCAAAATTTAACATATG
>CALVAU010000073.1 GCA_944325615.1 Candidatus Gastranaerophilales bacterium
TGTTAATTCAAAAAGCGTAAAGCCGTCTTATATAATTAAAGAAGGAGACGTTATTGAATTCACTCCAAGTGCCCCTCTAAAAATAGAGCCGGAAAATGTTCCTCTTGAAATTGTATATGAAGATGAAAATATGCTTGTCATAAACAAACCTTCAGGAATGCTTACGCATCCGACAACTCAAGAAAAAAGCGAGACTTTAGTTAATGCGCTTTTATACAGATATCAAGAAAATTTATCTGACATCAACGGAGAATTCAGACGAGGAATCGTTCATAGGCTTGATAGAAATACATCAGGGCTTTTAATGATTGCAAAAAACAACAAAACACACGAATATCTTGCAGATATGATAAAAAACCATAATCTTACAAAAAAATACAGAGCAATTGTAAAAGGGAACTATCCTCTCGATGAAGATATAATTGAACTTCCTATAGGCCGACACCCCACACAGCCCCATAAAATGGCTGTTGTCGAAAACGGAAAAGAAAGCAAGACCATTATAAATGTAATTGAAAGGTTTAAAGATGCTACATTTCTCGATATAACACTGATTACAGGCCGCACGCATCAAATTAGAGTACATTTGAGCAATAAAGGTTTCCCTATTTTTAACGATACTCTATATGGTGCCGGGATGGGAAAAGTAAAAACCGATGAGCAAGTTTTGCAATCTTATTATTTGAGGTTTACAAAACCTTTTTCTGATGAAATAATAGAATTGCAAATTGAACCCGATAAAAAAATTAAAAAAGTACTAACCTATTTAAAAAACAGGAGCTAAATTTATGAAATACGGATTTTGGATAATATCATTTTTTATAGCTATTATTTGGCTTTATCTTATGATAGTAAATTTTGGAAACACAGTAACAATAACTATAATAAATCAAGGAATAGCAAATTTACTTAATATTGCACCTATTAATATCACTATAGGGGCTTGGTTATTAATTTTATTTATATATTTTCTTGGGGAATTGGAACTTGCATTATTCTTTTTGCCTGCACTAATGCAAAACAAGGAAAAAGAGGGAGCTTATGAAAGAAGACTTGAAAAAACTTCTGTATCAAACGAGGAAAGCAGTGCAAAAGTAAAAGTTTTAGAAAATAAAATTCAAGTATTAGAAAAAGCATTAGAAGATGCATTAAAAAAGAATAAATAATTTAAAATTAGATATAAAAAAAGGCACCGCATACGCGGTGCCTTTTTTAGATAAAATATAATCTATTCTTCTGCAACTGATGCTGTTTTTTGTTGATTAATAAGATTTTGCAATTTATCTCTTATTTCATCACCTTTTCTTTGCATATCCGATACAACATCATCAGCCTTGGACTGAATTTGTTTTACGGTCTCATCAGCACGACGCATTGCATCTTTTGCTGAATCCGCAATCATTTGTCTTGTTTCTTCTCCTGATTTAGGTGCCAAAAGAATACCTGCAAGTGCTCCTATTGCACCGCCTACCAAGAATCCTGCTAAAAATTTTGTTGCTGACATAATCAATTACTCCTTTTCTTTTTATAATCCGGTTATTTAATTTTACTTTCAACGAAAAAATCAAATTGTTGAAAACTGCAACAGCTTGCAAATTTATACTAACAACTCCAAGCGATAAAATAATCACCGCTAACGGCTATTTTTTACTTCTTTGCAAACAAGCCCATTACGGTAACAAACCCTTTAACCATTCCGCTGATTATTGATTCGGAAATCATTTTTGTTTTTCCGAAAGTCTTCTCAACAGCACTTTTAAAGCTATCTACATTCTTATCAGTACTTTTTACAAGGGCATTGACCGCATGCAAAGTTTCATTAATTTCCTTTAACGTAGGCTTTAATTCTGTGTTTACTAAGGCTGATGTCTCATTTAAGCTTTTTGAAAGAGCTGACAAATCAATAAGCAATTTTACCAAAAAACCGCCAACTACAAGAATTACGATACCCGTAACCCAAGCTAAAAATGTCAGTCCCTGATTTAATGCGATTTGTGAAAATTCCATTTAATACATTCCTTTATAAGTTAGACTCTAATAATCAAATTCAGTTGCTTCGCCGTTATCTTCTAGTTCTTTAGCCTTTTGCAACTTCTTTGATTTTATCATATTGTTGAATTTTCTGAATTGTCTTTCTAACTTATATTTCATCAAATCAACATTTTCTAATGCTTGTCTTTTAGCTTCATTTATTGCTGGTGAATGTTTTTCATACAATTCACAAGCTGCTTCTTTTATTTCTCTTCTTGATTCTTCTCCGGACTTAGGTGCAAACAATACTCCGGCAACAATTCCGCCGACAACGCCTGCAAGTAAACCCATTCCGAACATAAAAGATTTATTGTTACTCATTTTTACCTCTTCTTTCATTGTATATACTTATTATAACAGTTTTTTGAAATTTTACAAGCTTTTTAGGCTAAAGCGCTGTCCCAGAGCTCTTTTACAAGGATTATACCATTACATATGGATGCTGCCTTTTTTGATTTACCTTTTAGCAAAAACAGCAACAAATACATTAAAACCGTTTTTATAGCGTTCATTATATACTGATTACGTTTTTTCTCCAGATAATCAAATAGCCACAATTGTTTTTCTTTTAAAAGGTGCACTCCTTCTTTTATACACGCCAAACCGGCTTTAATTTGCGGAGTTAGAGAAGATACATCCGATTTTAGTTTAATTACGGCTTTATCCGCCTTGACTATGTAATTTATCAAAGTCAAAGCTATAATCATTTCTGCTATAAAAATTATTGCGATTAATAAAAACATTTCAATTATTTCTTATTTTGTATTATATTTGAATTATAAAGTATTTAAGAGAGATTGGAAATACGCCTAAAGGACTATTTATGCTTAAACAATTAAGATTTTACACATCACTAATTCTTGCAAGAGCCGCTTACCTTGGAATTAAGACCCTATCAAAATCTGGCGGCACCTCTTTTGTAGGAATGGCTGTATTAAAATATTATCCGAATTTTTTATCGCATTGCAGAAAATATATTAAGGAAAAAAGTATTACCATAACAGGCACAAACGGCAAAACAACGACATCAGGACTAATTTCACATATTTTAGAAACCGCCCATCAGTCTGTAATCCACAACTTAAAAGGTGCTAATATGCTAACCGGTGTTGCGAATGTATTTGCACTTAATTTAGCACCGTTTAAAAAATTTGATTATTCGGTAATTGAATCTGATGAGGCTTACCTTACAAAATTATACGATTATATGCCCT
>CALVAU010000074.1 GCA_944325615.1 Candidatus Gastranaerophilales bacterium
TGATAAAGAAATTGAACATTTAAAAAATGCTTTTGCAAATACAGACAAGACAATGCAGGCAATTAGAGAATTTATAGAAAATTCTGAGAATATTTCAGAATATGATATTGATAAGAAATTAGATGAACTATTTTACAAATTTGGTGCAAAAAATCTTAGTTTTAAATCAATAGTAGCGCATAATGAAAATTCTGCGCTTGCTCATTATTCAAAATCTTCGAAAGAGCAAATAATAAAAGACGGCAGTCTTGTATTAATAGATTGCGGTGCCTATTATGAAGGCGGACTTGCTACTGATATTACAAGAGTTTTTGTAAAAGGCAATCCTGATGAAATGCAGAAAAAAGTTTATACAACCGTATTGAAAGCGTTTTTAAATGCATTTAATTATCCGATTGAAGAAGAAACAACAGGTTTTGATATTGATTTGAGGGTACGTGAAATTTTTGAAGAAAATAAGATTGATGGCTTTATTTTTAACCATGGGCTGGGACACGGACTTGGTATTAATGTGCATGAGGCTCCTCCAAATTTGAGCTGTGGAGAAATTGCCAAAACTCAAATTAAAGAAAATATGTGTTTTACAATAGAGCCGGGATTGTATAATAAGGATTATTTCGGTGTAAGACTTGAAAACTCTTGCTATCTGCAAAATGGAAAAATAAATTCATTTACAAATATGTGTTATGAAAAAAAACTTATAGATTACAATCTTCTCACCGAGCAGGAAAAAGATTGGCTTAAAATGTTTGAGGTCAAGTAATGGATAAAATTACAAGTGTTTCAAATAATCTCGTAAAAGATACAGCAAAACTGAAACAGAAAAAATACAGAGAAGAAGAAAATAAATTTCTTTTAGAAGGTTTCAAGTCTGTACAAGAAGCTTTCAATTTTGGGATAGATATAAAATATGTTTTTGTAAATGAGGAAAAAGCTTTTGAATATGAGTTTCTAAAAGATAAAATAATTCTGACAAATGAAGCTGTACTTAAAAAGATTTCATCAACAGATACACCGCCCGATTGTGTCGGTGTTGCAATCCAAAAACATTATACTATTTCTGAAATATCCAAAAAATCAAAAGTTTTATTGTTGGAAAATATAAAAGATGCAGGAAATCTCGGTACAATATTAAGAACTGCATCAGCACTGGGAGTCGATTTGATTATACTCTATGGAGATTGTGTAGATTTGTACAATCCTAAAGTTGTAAGATCATCTGTTGGTTGCCTTTGGAAAGTTCCGATAGTTTATTCAACTGATATCAACTTATTAAAAAGAGAGTTTAAAGATTACCAAAAAATAGCAACATTGCCTCGTTCAAATAATCTTTTAAAAAGTTTCAAGCCTGAAAAGAATTTCCTAATAATGTTTGGTAGCGAAGCAGATGGTTTGAGTGAGGATTTGATTACATTATCAGATTGTGATGTAAAAATAGAAATGAAAGAAAATGTTGAGTCTTTGAATTTGAGTATTTCTTGTGGTATTATTTTATACGAATTGTTAATTAACTAGCAAAAAATATTTTTTTCATATTTTGAAATCCATGTAAATTTACAAAGGGGAAATGAGTGTCAATAAATGCATTTAATAGTATAGGTTTTTCAACTGCTGCATCTAATGTAGCAGGCATGAACTTGTCTGTTTCAGAAAATAATCTAAATGAGAAAAAAGAGCTTTCTAAAAACGGGAAAAAAGCCTTAGCAAAAAAAGAATTTTCAGATAAGGAAAAGTATTATCTTGGTGCTTCAATTCTTGCATCTTCAGCAATTGCAGGAATTTTAATTGCTAAATCAAGATATAAGAAGGGTTATGAAAAGTTAAAAGATACTAATTCAATAAAAGCATTTATTGAAAAAATGGATCCTGAATTCGATCTAAATAATAAAATAGAGAGTGTTTTTTCTAAAGGTTATAAACGTATAGATGAGGTTTTGTATCCTGCAGGTATAAATCATTCTGAATTTTTGACCAAAGATGGTAAAGTTATAGCTTCTGTTGATTGGGATTTAGATAACAAAGTCGTAGGATATGTTATAAAAAACGAAGATGGGAATGTGCTAAAAACTTTTGATATTTAGGTTTTTGTAAATAAAAAATTTACAAACGCATTAACGATTTAAAATAACTTTTGTAGTAAAATACAGTTATGGATATTTTGGAAGTTAAAAAAATTTGGAGCGAAGTCAAAGCAGAACTTCGTGATGTAATCCCCGCACATGCTTATTATTCTTGGTTTGATGCAATAGAACCAGCAGGTTTTGAAGATGATGTATTGTATCTGATTACAGTGCATCAGCTCGCCCCGCAGATTGTAAGACAAAATTATTATAAACAAATCAGTGCTGCTCTAAAAAATCATTATGGCAGAGATATTGATTTTAATATTCAATATGATGCAGCGTTGGCAGATAAATATGTCAAAGAGAAAAAGAAGGAAAGTGCTAAACCAAAATCAATTCATGCAGATGAAGATGAAGAGCAAAAAAAGGTTTTGGATAACCTTGCAAAAATGCAATCTTTTTCAAATCTCAATTTGAAATTTAAGTTTGAAAATTATGTAGTAGGTGAAAATAACAGGTTTGCTCATGCCGTAGCTATGGCTGTTGCAAAAAATCCTGCAAAAAAATATAATCCGCTTTTTATATACGGAGCTTCAGGTCTTGGCAAAACTCATTTAATGCAAGCTATAGGGCATTATATAATTTTTAACAAACCAAAATTGAGAGTGCGTTATATAAAAACAGAAGATTATTTTAATGAAGTAATCAAAAATATTCAATGTAATGACAGAATTTCACGTATGGATAAATTCCGTCAAAAATACAGAAATATTGACGTGCTTTTGATTGATGATATTCAGTTTTTAGAGTCTAAAAAAGCAACAATGGAAGAAATTTTCCATACATTTGACAGTTTGCACAATAACAATAAACAAATAGTAATTACCTCAGACAGGCAGCCTAAAGACATTCCGACTTTGCCGGATAGACTTCGTACAAGGTTTGAAATGGGAATTATGGTAGATATAACACCGCCTGAATTTGAGACCAGAGTCGCGATATTAAGAAATCTCGCAGAACAATCAGGGATAAATATTCCTTTTGAGGTTTATGAATATATTGCAAAGAATTTTGTATCAAATGTCAGAGAATTAGAAGGTGCATTTAATAAAGTAAGTGCTTATGCAGAAATTGAAGAAATTCCGATAACAAT
>CALVAU010000075.1 GCA_944325615.1 Candidatus Gastranaerophilales bacterium
AACGGAACAGTTTTCTGATTGAAAGTCACTAAATACGGCTGGTCTATCGCCGCCTGCACTTAGGTTGGCAACATCACCGAGAGCAGAAAAATGCCAGTTTTCTGGAAGATTCGCAGCATCTATTTCATCTACAAATGTTCTTCTGTAGATTGCTTGAGCTGTATCCGCTAAATTATCATTTAGTGGCGGAGAGTTTTTCACTCATCCTTTTGCATACGGTTTAATTGATTATTGCGTTTCAAAAAACGTGAATGTCTCAATTCTTACTAATGCCTTGGAATTAGATAGGGATTATTTTTCTAAGAATGATAAAAGGGATCAAATTTCTTTTCAGATCTCAATTGATGGTATGGAATACCAACCATGATATTAGACGTGGAAAAGGTTCATATCAGCGCACAATAAGTAACGTAGAGTTCCTGCATTCTCTTGGATACAAATTATCGGCAAAAATGGTGTTGGATGAGCATAATTATGTTGATTTTATTGATGTTCTTCAACTGCCATGGTTTGATAGCGTATTGGTTTTACCCGTGGCAGATTTCAACGATACCAAAACCGATACAGTTAATTCTGATAGTATCAAACAATATGAAGAGGCAGTGATGTATATCTACAGACAAATGTCAACATATCATCAGAGCCAGTACAGTTGTAATTGTTTTCCGAATGAAATTGCGATAAAGTACAATGGCGAAGTTTTTCCGTGTACCGAAGCAAGAGAGCATGACGAATATTCCATGGGTAATATTACAGAAGTCTCTATTGATGATGTAATAAGTGATTATGTGCTGAACAATCACAACAAATTGGAGTGTAAAGCTGTAGAAGTAGAGAAGTGTGCTTCTTGTTCATCAAGAGCAATGTGCAGTCAGGGGTGTCGCTTGAGAGCAAAACATTTCTTTGGGGAGTTTAACAAACCAGATCCATTTAACTGCCGAGTCTTTAATGATGACTTTAGCGATATTGCTATTGGAAAACTGTTTTGGGGATTAAATAATCGTAAAGCAAAGGAAATAGATTTTTTATGAAAAGAGCGTTGATACACGTTGGAGTGTTTTTGTCTATGGTGGTCGGACTGATTGCTTGGATGACAACCATTAGCAGATCTACTTGGGTGAGATTTTTTGATAAAGTTTTGTCCGTCATAGGTTTTGATACAGTACATTTCAAATTAGCCGCAATGAATGTTGTTCAAACTGCTGAAGGGCGTACACAATCACAAGCTGCTATGCTTATGGTTATAATTTTGTGTGTGATTTTACCGTTTTTCTTGTCAGGCATTTTAGTGGAGATATATTCTTTAATAGCCACAAATAAAGATACAAAGAAATTTCGGCAAAATGAAAGAGCTAAAAACGTAGATGAGAGTAAAGGAATTGTCCATATAGTTGACAACGTGCTTGGGGTTGTCTTTGCTTTGATTGCTCTTATTGTTACAGCTGTAGTTCCATTTTCAAAATTTACTTCACCAATGACTGTGGGAATAGTTGTTGTTACAATTTATGCATCGACATTTGTGCTTCAAATAATTTGCTATAAGATTATTAAAAAACAAATTTGGAATCTGCGTTGTAGTTTAAAAAACAGGAAGGCATGGAGATAGATAAATGTCATCTTTTAGAGTTTTTATAAGTTCAACATTTAAAAATTTCGAGTTTGAGCGGAATTATTTGGCTCAAAATCTCTACACTCCGTTAAATGAATCTTGTAGACATAAAGGGTATGCTTTTCATGCTATTGATTTGAGATGGGGTATTAGTACCGAGGCTTCGGTAGATAACAAGAGCATGCTGTTATGCCTAGATGAAATTCGAAAGTGCCAAGAGACTAATATAAAACCCAATTTCTTGATAATGCTGGGTGATTATTATGGATGGAAACCGCTTCCTTTTACCATTGAAGAAACAGAGGCGCAAAAAATAATATCTGTGCTATCACCTGAGATGGTGGAGTTGTTTAAAAAGTGCTATAAATTAGACACTAATAATATTCCTTATGAGTATGTATTGCAAGGTCGCGAAGGTGAATTCCTTGACAATAATGTTTGGAATACGGTAGAAACGCAGCTTCACGATGCATTGGAAGATGCTGCTCAAAAAACACTTTCCGAAGATAAACTGGACAAATATACATACAGTGCAACTCATCAGGAAATTATCCAAGGTTTTTTAAGGGACGATATAATAAAAGACTTTACTTTTGTTTTCATCAAAGAAGAAGGTAACATCTACAATAACGACAAGGATTATCTTAATGCGAGAAAGTTAAAAGAAAAAACAATTGCCGTTTTGCCAGAGTCTCAATATGCTATTTACCGAAACGAAGAAGAATTTCAACTAGCAACAAAAAAAGCTGAGGAGTTTTTAGCGCAAACTATTGCAAAGCAAATAGAGCAGCTTGCGGACACTGATAAACAACTTTTATTTTTAGAAGGTTTAAAAGATAACTATATTTCAGATGAGAAGCTTGAGAAGGGAATTATTTCTAGTATAGAGGAGTCTGAAGGCAAAAAAATTGCAATCACCGGAGACAAGTACGAGGGCAAAACATCATTACTTTTGAATGTTTATAATCACATAAGTGCATCAAAGCGTCAAAGAGTACATTTGTGGTGTGCAAATTCAGATCAAGAGCATTTATCAGCTCTCGATTTGTGTCAGTTTATAATTAGGAAAATTACAAAAGGGCGCCAAAATCCTTATATAGAATATGATAATGCGTGCTATTTCGTTCAGAAAATATTGTGCGATCAATCAGAAGAGTCAAGAAAACATGTGTTCTTAATAGATAGTGTTGAAGCTTTGTTCGATTACAATAAAATCGAATCCATGTTTGACAGTATCGTGTTGCCTCGAAACATTGTTTTCGTTTTGACAGAATCGGCTTCAAAGCAATCGAAGTGCGATCTGAAATTTGTTATCCAACCGTTTAGCAAAGAAAAAAAAGAAGCACTTTTTAATTCGGTGCTAGCAAGCGACAATCGTTCTATATCTGATACGCAACGTGATTCTTTGCTGCCTATGGTATATGCAGGAAATCCGCTTTTGGTTAGGTTTTTGGCAAACAAGGCGAAAAACATTCATTCGTATGATTTAATTGAAAGTGAATTTGGTTCGGTTGAAGCATTTATAAAAAGTGAAATTCAGCATTTGTCAACACCAACAATGTACGGCGATGTTCTTATTTCTAGAATTATGCTATTTCTTGCCTTTTCGCTATATGGAATTAGTGAAACAGAAATGCTGGGGTTGCTTAAGCGCGATGAGCGCGTGGTTGAATTTTTAAAGTCAACTGCAAACTGGGATTTTGATGAAAAAATGGGAATCCCGAAGGTCGTTTTGTATCGAATAATGTCCGACATTAGCGCGTATGTTATGGAGCTAAATGACAAGGGTGATATAGTTTATAGATTGAATTCGCAGTATCTCGCTGATGTGATTTGTGGGCTGTATGATTCGAATATTGTTGACGATTTGTATTCGAATTACAAGGATTATTTCAAAAAGAGAAGAGTCTATATTAATGCGAAAAAACAGATTGATCCAAGAGTTGCACGTCAATGGATTTATATTGCTTCTAAAGAAGACGATGAACTGATTGATGGTTTGAATTCCATAGAATTTTGCGATGCTTGTATAAAACTTGGTGAGATTAATTATTTAATCAACGGTTTTAAAAGCATGAATCTTACAGATTCGTTGTTTTATAAAACTATTGTAAAGCACCTCGGCCAACTGTTAGTTTTTCGAGACATGTTTTTAACTTACGCAGTAAGCGAAAATGTGGTTGATATAAAAAAAAAAAAAAAAATTGCTATAGAAT
>CALVAU010000076.1 GCA_944325615.1 Candidatus Gastranaerophilales bacterium
AGAATACTCTTTTCTAGAAGATATTAAGATGACTTGGTCTTTTTCGTTGATACTTTGATATCTGTCTAATTGTTCTTCTTTTGCCTTATTATTTCTAACTTTTGTTTCTATAATAATATGTTCTTTGTCCCCCAAATCAATTTCTATATCAGTGCGTCCGCTATCGTATTTTATTTCTGACTTAATAGATGAATTGGTATATAAAGCCTGAGTAATAACAGTTTTAATTCCACAAATTTTTAGAAAATCTGAAAAAATTTCTTTATCTTTGCTTAAAATAAAAGCTAATATTTTTGCGAGAGCCTCTTCATTGTGCCCCAATAAATTAAATGGCGATAAATGAGAAACCACTTCTCCTGTATTTTTAAATAACATGGTTCATTCTCCTGTTTTAAAAGGCCGGAATAAGTATAATTAAATATACTAAAAATTTATTATAAATAACATTAAATTTAGATTACATTATACAACAACATCTTTATTCCTCAAGAAAAAGATTACGCCTAGTCCGACACAGTATCCCGCAATACATCCACCAGTTTTACCATTGCCCAAGTGTCTTGCTTGCAATAGGCCAGTAAATCCTGGCGTAGTTGCTTGGCCTCCTCTTTGGGTAAATTACCAAAGTACAGTTCGTCAAACGCGTTCATTGCGTCCCCTCCGTTGCCCACAGGCATAACCTCCAGCTAAATAAAAATATATTAATTCCCTTCGACTATTTAGCTTTGGTTGTATATTTACTAACTATGTTTCTAGGGGATATTATGCTAAAATAATTAGATAGATTATGAATACCCAAATCCGAGATCCTGAAATAACGCAAAATGAGATTGAGTTTGTAAAACTTCTCTCGCGGTATTTTATGGATTTTTTAGAGACAGATTTCAAAAAATGTAAATGGCCGAAATGTTCTATAAAAACAATTAATAGTTCTAATTTAAAAATTAGCATTCCATTGTACAAATATCCTAAATTTATTGAAACCATTCACAATGCTATTCGTGAAAGGTTTTCTAAGGCAATATCTGTTGATAAAAAGGAATATACCTTTTCAGTTCCTACAAATGTATTTAATCTGATCCAACAAAAAGCTTCACAAATCGATTCTGAAACCTATTTGGACGTTTTGGAAAAAATTCGCCAAAAAATTCTTGATTTAGTCCGTACATCTAATAATGATTTTGTAATAGCAACATCTAAAGTTGAAAAATCTCTCATTCCTATTTTAAAGAAAGAATTTGTCGTTCCTTTTGTGCGCATGGTAGAGGTCCCTCTTTCTAAATTACAACACGACGAATTGATGACTGCTAACCGTTTGGAGGAGGAATTAGCACAAGTTTTGTTCAATTTGATTGAAATTCCTATTTCGAACATTATACAGCAACTCGTGCTGCATAAAAATCCGAACATATTGGAACAAATTCAACAAAACTTACCAATTATTGAATTAAAGGCTGCAATTATTAATTTTTTTCATTCTTTGCAACTAGGAGATTTGACATCTGAGATACAAGAATTGAAGCGAAATAAACAGGTTCTGGATAAACAGGAATTTTATTTATATTTTGGTGAAATAAATTATAAGACCGAAAAATTCCCTATTTTCTATATTCCATTACATATTTCTGAAGACAATCTTATTGAATTTTCTTCTCAATTATATATCAACAAGAAGGCCATTGAATTTATTGCGCAGGAATATAATAAAGAGCAGAATCAAAAAGGCTATTCTCAAATTATACCAGAGAGAATTATTTATTTATCTAATGAAACTGATTTAGAAAAAAAATTAACAATACTATTGGATGGGTTTATTTCTTTCTTTTCCCTATCCCCAAATATCAACTTATTATCCTTTCAAAAGCAAACTGCACAAGGATTTTCTTGTTCAATCTCGAATGGGGCCTACATTGTATTATTTGATAAATCCGATGAAGCATTGGTTAATGATTATGAAGAGATCTTGGATTTGTTGTCAAAAGAGAATCCTTCTTTGATTTGTGCTTTTTCAAAACTGATTAAGGACTTTATTTATACAGACCCTACTAGTGTGCTAAATGATCTAGAAAAAGAGTGGAATACTACTAGCATTGATAATAAACTTATATGTAAAAGTCCTATTCCTCTTAATCGAGAACAACGCTTAATATTAAATGCTTTGAAACAAGAAAAATGCAACTATGTCGTGGTAAAAGGGCCTCCTGGAACCGGTAAAAGTCATACGATCACGGCAATTGTCTGCGATGCCATCTTACATGGTAAAACGGTCCTTGTTCTGTCTGATAAAAAAGAAGCATTGGATGTCGTTGAGGATAAAATTGCCTATACCCTAAATAAGATTCGGCCTCAAAACCAAAAACAGCAGTTTCAAAACCCAATATTAAGATTAGGAAAAGCTGGATCTTCATATAGCCAAATATTAAATACCAATACCATGAACCAAATCCGACAGTTTCATCAAGTGGTAGAGGGGAAAAAAACTAGAATCGATCAAGAAGTAGAGCACCTATCAGAAAAATTAAAAGAGGCTATTAATAAAGAAATCTCTGTCTATCGTAACATACGGATGAAAGATCTTTATTGCCTGACCGACTTGGAAAAAGAACTTAACCAGCAGGATATCCCTTTTCCATTAGAAGAATTCAAAACTCCGCAGGCAATTCAAGATTTAGATTCTATATTTCAGCACTCTAAAGCGATTAAACAACAACTTGAATCCAGAGATGCTGTTATAAACCTACTAAATTTTGATATTAAGAACTTTTCATCTCTTGAAGGACTAGACCGTTATTTTGACAAGCTTAAAGACTTATTAGCAGTTTATCATCGTCTTAAAGAGATCTATAGCGAAGAACTTGCTTGTTTGAAAAATTTTTTACAAATTTCTTTGATTGATTATGAATTATTGAACTCCTTTAGAGCTCGTTTTTGGGATATAAGAGTTCCTGTATTCGGTTTTTTATTTAAACAACAACAAGTTTCAAGTTTAGATCTAGAATTTAAGAAAAAATTACATGTTACACCTGATTTTTGTCCACATAAACAGTTAAATGTTTTACAACAGATATGTGATATATTAGACTTTGCTCTCTCGCTGCTAGAAGAAAAAGCACTTACTAAAGAGTCTTATGATCCCATTTCTGTTATTCGTTATCTCTTGGATTCAGAGGAAGAATGCTTCAGTAAATTATTTAACCTACATCAGTCTATCAAACAGCTACTCGTGCTGATACATAAATATCCTTCCTTGGGCTTGCCGGATGCAAGCCACATATCTCCTTCGCTGTTTGAAAACAATGTTTTTGCAAATTATGATGAGAAATCTAAGAATCTTTTGATAACTTATTTAAATTTGAAGTATAGTATAGGTAGTGCTTTTCATGAGCTACCAGAGTCTCGTTTTTTAAGTTACAAAGAAACCCTAGAGAAGGATATTATCTATAAAATGGCTTACCAAATGGATGGACAGGTCCTCTCTTTTTATAACAACCACAAAAATAAAGCCAGAACTTTAAAAGA
>CALVAU010000077.1 GCA_944325615.1 Candidatus Gastranaerophilales bacterium
AAAATAAGGTTTTGCACTCTTATTTTGAGATTTTTTTCGGTTGTGTATTGGTTATTAAATTTTATTGGAGAAATTTTCATTTAAGAAAAAGAAAACCTCTAAACAGTTTTTTTAAACCCAATAAAAAAATAAATTTACAATTCTTTAAAAAAGTTGTATAATGACTGTTGTTAAAAGGAGAGAGACTTATGGAAATTAAAGTATTAGAAAACTTAGCCTCAACCCCATGTGAAGTACTTGTAATTAATAAATTTGAAGGTGAAAAAACTTCTGAAGAAATTGCAAACAAATATGCGGTTGACAAAGATCACTTTGAAGGAAAATTTGGTGAGACATATTTAATTCATACTTTAGGTCAAAGTTTTGCAGATAAAATCTTAATTATCGGCTTTGGCAAAAAAGAAGAGTTTGATGCAAACAAAATGAGAGAAGCAGTAGCAAAATCAGTTAAAAAACTCCAACAAATCAAAGCAAAAAATGCAATTTTCAACTTTGATATCAACGCAGATTACGGCAAATCTGCAGCTATTGGAGCATTGATTGCAGACTATGCTTTTGACAAATATAAAAATAAAAAAGCTGATAGAGTAGATGAAGTTACATTTACAAAGTTCAGTGAAAAAGAAGTAAAAGAAGGCATCGTATTTGCCAATGCAATGAAACTAACGAGAGACCTTGCAAATGAGCCTGCTCAATATGCAACTCCGACAAAACTTGCTGAAATCGCTAAAAACATAGAAGGTGTAACAACCCAAATTTTTGACAAAGATGAAATCGAAAGAATGGGAATGGGTGCATATTTAGCAGTAGGCAAAGGCAGCGCTCAACCTCCTAAATTTATTCATATGAAATACACTGGTAAAAATGTCAAGAAAAAAATTGCTCTTATCGGAAAAGGTATCTGTTTTGACTCAGGCGGTCTTGATATAAAACCTGCATCATCAATGCTTACAATGCGAGATGACATGTCTGGTGCTGCTTGTATTTTAGGTGTAATGAGTGCATTAAAATATCTTGAGCCTGATGCTGAAATCCATGGTATCATTGCAGCTTGCGAAAATATGCCATCAGGAACTTCTTACAAACCCGGTGATATTCTAACAGCTAAAAACGGTAAGACTATTGAAGTTGATAACACAGATGCAGAAGGAAGACTTACTCTTGCTGACGCATTATGCTATGCTTGTGAACTCGGAGTAGATGAAGTAATCGATATTGCAACCCTTACAGGTGCTTGTGTTGTAGCTTTAGGCTCTGTTGCATCAGGCGTTATGGGCAATGACAAAGAAATGATAAACAGACTTATCGAAACTGCAAAATCAAGCGGAGAAACTTACTGGGAATTACCGATGTTCCCTGAATACAAAGACAGCTTGAGATCTGAAATTGCTGATATGAAAAACACAGGCTCAAGACAAGGCGGAGCATCTATTGCAGGAATTTTCCTACAAGAATTTGTCAATGGACCAAAATGGTGCCATATAGATGTTGCAGGCACTGCATTTATTGAAAAACCGCAAAAAGAATTTATCTCCGGCGCAACAGGTGCAGGAGTAAGAACTCTATTGAATTATGTAAAAAATATCTAATTCAGATTGGTTTTCGATAATATAAAATACAAATTAAAAAGAACAGGCAATAAAAACTTTTAAATTGCCTGTTCTTTTTTCAAATTTAAAATCTACTAAAGCCCGATTTTCATATTTAACTTGAAATATTCTACAAAATCCATTAAAGAAAGTATTTGATCTACCATTACCGTAAAATGGGATTTTTCAGTAAGCGGTTCCCTTAAATATCCGAGCTTAAACAGATCTTCTTTTAGTGAAAACGCGAATAAAATCTTATTATCTTTCAAAGAACAATTTATATGCTTTGCTTTAAATGCCGTTTTAAGATTGTAAAACCTATCTATAAATGCAGTGGTGAGCAAATATCTTGCCTCAACCTGATCTGTCGCAAGGACATTATACTTTTCGTTAAAACTTGAAAATTCAGTCTTTACCTCAGAATAATTCTTTAACTATGTCATACTTTTTATTACTTCTGAAAAACCTAATAATTTAAATACATATGAAGAAGTACTTAAATCTGGGAACTTTGGAAATAGTTGTTTGCTTTTTATTATAGTATGACCCTTAAATTTTTTATTCATATCAATAGAAATCAAACATCCGCTAAATATACTATAAGCTGCCTCTTCTGATTGAGGCCTTTCACGATCACACAAACCTAATTCTAATTCTTTAATATTAATTTGAACTTGAAAAACTTTACCTAAAAAAGTATCATCATAATTAATCCAATTAGCATAAGCAAAAATATTACTATTATTGATTACTTTAAGATCAGAACGTCTTTTAGAATCAGTCTTTTTTGATGAATCAATCTTTATATTAAATGCAGGCACAGTCGAAAAAACAGCTAAGATTTTTTTCATAATATCTTTTTTAATGTATTTGTCAAAGTTTTTTGATACCTTTTTAGCATTTGTTATCCCCATCGCCATCATAGCCCAAGAGCCAAACATTACTGTCATAAAAATAGTGAACCCAAACTGACCTATAGTACCAAATTTCATGAACGTAAAAATGTCTATCGCCCAAATTATTGGAGAAATTATAGCTATAAATACCCAAATCGAATAAGTTTTGTATGCTTTTATCCGCTCCGGCTCTTTTTCCTGCAAAATAGGTACCAATTCCGTTTCCCACAATTTATATAAATTATTTTTTAATGCCTCTTTTTCCATTCTAACAGCTCCCGTTTTAGATCGTATTACAATTACTTTTACAAACGGTCAAGTAATCAGTTCCACATAATTAGAGGCTGATTTTATATGCTTTGCGTATTTAGCAATTATCTTCTTTATTTAACTGCTTGAAAAATTAATCTTTCAAAAATTCTTCAATACCATCAGCAATTGCTTTACCTGCTTTTTGTTGAATTTCTTTATCTATCAAATACGCATTATCGGAAGGATTAATCAAATATCCGACTTCGATCAATACACTCAATGCATTTGTATTTCTGACAACAGCAAGACTGCCTTTTCTGACCAAATCATCAGCCAAAGGCAACTGCGCATCCATAGTTTTCATAATACTGTCAGCCAAAGCCTTTGATTGAGGATAATAGTAATAAATACTTGTTCCGCTATTCTTGTTAGGATCCATATTATCAGGAAGAGCATTCCCATGAATACTAATAAAAATCATTGCATCATTTTTATTAGTAATATCTACCCTATCATATAATTCAACAGTATCATCCCCAGATCTTGTCATTATTACTTTTGCACCGCGAACTCTAAGCTCACTTGCAAGATTTCTTGCGATTGCTAAGTTTATATCTTTTTCCTTATCACGCAAACAGCCTAATGCTCCAATTTCATCTCCGCCATGACCTGCATCAACTACTATTTTTATATTTTTTAATGGTCTTTCCGAAGATACCTCAGGAAACTTTCTAATTTTGAGAATAAAACTGTTTCCTTCATATTTTCCGCTATACCCGACTAATTTCTGTTTTATAGGAAATGTAAAAGTAAAAGTATTATCAGGCTTATCTTCTACACCGTAAAATTTGACAACAAAAGGATAGCCCCCCTCGATTATGTAAGGGACTTTCTTATCAAAATCCATTTTAAAAATATAATACTTATCATCATCAATTGAATCTCTATTCAAAAGTTTTGCCGTGATAAATTCATCTGCAGAACGCACATCATTCATAGAAATCCAAGCGTTTTGTGTCTCATTCAACTTAATTTTATAAAACCCATTCTTCTCTCCTATCACATTAACTGGAATCCCTTCCTGATAATGCGCAATACGATTTATCCCGCCATCTACCGGAGTAGATCTTAATGGGACATTATCCTTTATTGTCATAAAAGTTCTTGCTGAATCATATAATAACTCAGGCTTTTCGGCACTTTGTGAATCTTTAGAACTTGGTCGGATTATTTTAAAAATCTGTTTTTCATCACCTGATTCAATTACAAACTTATTTTCACCCACATTCAATTCTACAGCTTTAGCAAATCCGCCTGATGCATGAACTGGCACATCTATTCCGTTTATTTTTAAAGGCTCTTTGACATCAGCACTCCCGGCAAAAAAAGTTGATGATGAATTTATAGTAACTTCATTTTGTTTTGGATAAACAATATCAAGAGCATATGCTGATTGAGCAACCAGCATTAAAAATAATGTTAATATATAATATCTCATATCAAAATTATATTATCAAAGATTTTTAAATACAATTCTATGAAAAATATTGGTAAATATTCGTTAATATTTCATGCTTTTATCGTTCCTTATGATAGAATATAAACTGTATAGGGGAATTAATCCGTGAGAGAAAAACCGGCTGAAAGAGCGAAAGAAAAACGATTTAAAAGATTTGACAGATTACTAAGTTGCCTGCACATATTTTTTGTAGGATTTGCAGCTGCGCTTATAATATATTTATTTTTTATAATGGTTATTGACACTGGGAAATATAGAGTAAGAGCACAAAATCAACGTGCAGGTCGTACCTTTTCAATGCGTGGAGATATTTTTGACAGAAACGGGATCAAACTTGCAACAGATAAGGTCTATTCTGATGTCTATGCCCATCCTGAAAATTATGACAGTACCCCTGAGGAACTCGCAAAACTACTCGCTCCGATTTTAAAAATTCCAAAAGACCAGCTTGTTACAATGCTAAAAAAGCCAGGCCCGGTTATCACAATAAAAAAAGATATTGACAGAAACGCAGCAAAAGAAATTGCAAAACTGCATCTAAGAGAAATTTCTATGGGCAAAAAAAACACCCGGGAATACCCTCAAGGAACGCTTGCTGCACACGTGTTAGGATATTACAACTTTGATGCTGATATTGCAAACGGTGTTGAATACACAGCAAAAGACAAATTGGAAAATGTTGAAAATGCTGTTAAATTTCAAAGTACAAGAGATGGTAAAATCATCTATGATGTAACAACAGATCCGATTGCAACAACTCAAAACCCAAAAGGTGAAAATATTACTCTTACAATCGATGCTGCCATTCAGCACATATGCGAAAAAGAGCATGAAAAAATGGTAAAAGAAAAAGAAGCTCTACGAGGCACCGTGGTTGTGATGAACCCTAAAAACGGCGAAATTCTTGCATATGCAATTTATCCAAATTATGACCCGAATAATTACAGAAAAGCCACACAAGAACAAATTAAAAATTGGACTTTGACTGACGTATTTCCACCCGGCTCAACATTTAAAATAATTACAGTCGCAGCAGCAATGAGCCTTGGAAAAATCAACGAGTATTCCAAAATTTTAGATACTGGAAAAACAAAAATCGGTAACTGGGAAATTAAAAACTACGATTATGATATTCACCCATACCCCGGAGAAATTTCATTGGAATACCTATTTGAGCATTCAAGCAACATAGGTGCAATCAATGTAGCTAAAACAATGACTCCAAAAGAATTTTATGATGTATTAAAGAATTTTGGATACGGCTCAAGAACAGGTATAGACTTACCTGGTGAATCTTCCGGCTTGCTTCCATATTGGGCGCAATGGGATAAGGGTATTCAAGCTACAATGTCTTACGGATACGGTACATCAGTTACAGCAATGCAAATGGTATCAGCAGTCCAAGCTCTTGCAAATAACGGTGTAAAAATAACTCCTCATATAATTAAATATTCACAAGAAGAGTTTGATCAGAAAATACATTACACACAAGTTGTTACCCCAGAAACAGCGAAGACAATTACAAAACTCCTTGCTGCGAGTGTAAACAATGGTCGTTCAGTAATAAAAATGGACAATTACAATGTAGCTGCAAAAACAGGAACTTCAAGAAAGCCAAAAGAAAATGCTGCAGGCTACACTCCATATACCTACACTTCAACAATCGGATATCTTCCTGCAACAGATCCGCAAATACTGATCTATGTAATGGTAGATAGTGCAAAAGTTGGTGCTATTTGGGGAAACACAGTAGCAGGGCCTGTATTTAAAGAAGTTGCGACACAGACAGCGAGAATTTTAAACATAAAACCAGATAAAATACAAAGAAAAACAGACTAATTTTAAGGAGAATTAATAAAAGATGAAACTGGATGAATTAATTGAACATTTAGACTACAAAGATTTAGTAAACTTCAAAAATGTTGAAGTTACAGGGATTTCATACAATTCAAAAACGACAAAAAAAGGTGATATTTTTATATGTTTGACAGGCGAATACACTGACGGTCACGAATATGCCAAAAATGCTATTGAAAACGGAGCCGTCGCATTACTCGTAGAACATCCAGTAGATGCTGGAAAAATTCCGCAAATCGTAGTTTCATCAACAAGACATAAAATTGCAGATATCGCAGACAGATTTTATTCAAGCCCCTCTAAAGGTATAAATTTAATTGGTATTACAGGCACTAACGGAAAAACAACTGTTACACACCTTATACAAAAAATCCTTGAAGAAAACGGACAAAAATGTGCTTTAATTGGGACTTTGGGATATAAATTATCCTCAAACGGCGAATATCGTGATGCAAAGCACACAACGCCGCAAGCTCCTGAATTACAAGCGACATTAAGAATGATAAAAGATGTTGAAAAAATTGATAATGTAGTAATGGAAGTGAGCTCTCACGCTTTAGAACAAAATCGAGTAGGCGGATGTCAATTTAACGGTGCAATTTTGACTAACTTAACTCAAGACCACCTTGATTATCACATTACAATGGACAACTACTTTGAAGCAAAAGCTCTTTTATTCAAAAGACTTGGAGAAGGAGATTTTGCAGTTATAAATGCTGATGACAATTATGCAGAAAGATTTTTATCAGTTATTCCTGAAAATGTGAAAGTATTTACATACGGAGTCAAAAAAGATGCTGATATTAAAGCAAAAGATATACAATTTTCACTCAACGGAGCAGAATTTACGCTTGTTGTAAATAATGAAGAATATAAAGTTAATCTGCATATGAACGGAATGTTCAGCGTCTATAACGTACTTGCTGCAATAAGTGCAGCTATTGCAATGGGAATTGATTTAAAAACTTCTTTAAAAGCATTAGAAAACGTTAAAGGTGTTGCAGGCAGATTTGAAGTTGTAGCTAAAAAACCACTTGTAATAGTAGATTATGCACACACTCCTGACGGACTTGAAAATGTATTAAATTCAGCAAGAGAAATTACACCAACAGACGGCAAACTAATTTGCCTGTTCGGATGCGGAGGGGACAGAGATGCAACAAAACGTCCTAAAATGGGTGCAATAGCAGAAAGAATTGCTGACAAAATAATTATCACAAGCGATAATCCAAGAAGCGAAGATCCGCAACAAATTATCACGGACATAATTGCAGGTCTAAAAAACGTAAATCCGGAAACCGTTATCGTAGAACCGGATAGAGGACATGCAATCGCATTATTAAAAACAATTGCAGAAAATAATGATGTTGTAGTGATTGCCGGAAAAGGTCATGAAAATTACCAAATTCTAAAAGACAGAACAATACACTTTGACGATAGAGAAGAGGCAAGAAAAGTATTTGAGGGAAGCGTAATATGAAGACAAGACTTTTAATAGATCAACACTGTCATGGAGCATTCGGTGTTGATTTCAACAAAGCTGATGTTGATGAAATTTTATACTTAACCAAAGAAATAACAAAATACGGTATCGGTGGAATTTATCCGACATTGGTAACTGATAATATTATCAATATAAAACACCAAATAGAAATTATAAAACAAGCAGCATCAAAACAAACTGATGATATGGCAAAAATTTTGGGTATCCACTTGGAAGGTATTTTTATGAATGCCGAAAAAAGAGGAATACACAACCCCAGATATTTTTTAAAACCATCAATTGAAAATTACAAAACAGTAGAAGACCCATTTATAAAAATACTCACACTCGCACCGGAATTTGATGACGGACTCATCAGATACCTATGGAATAAAGGAGTTGTAGTACAGGCTGGACATTGTATCGGAGGCCATTTAACAGGATGCAGAGGGGTTACCCATTTATTTAATGCTATGAGCGGAATATCACATCGAGGAGTTTCTACAGCTCTATCAGCTTTGGTAAACGACTCTATATACACTGAAATTATAGCTGACGGTATTCACGTATCTGATGATGCTCTAAAACTGGTATTTAAGCAAAAACCGGCAGATAAAGTAATCTTGATTAGTGATAGTCTTCCTATCACAAAAAGTAACCTAACAGAAATGGTATTTTCAGATGAAAAAGTCTATTATGACGGAGTAAGAGCAACATCAAAAGAAGGAACTCTTGCCGGAAGTACGGCGCTTTTGCCAGATATAATAAAAAGACTTCATTCAGTAAGACTTTTCAACCCGCAATTTATAGAAAACCCATATCTATACCACAGAGTAAATCTTAACGGCTATATCGAATGGGATGAACATTGGAATATAGAAAAAGTACAAGTAGGATAGCAAATGCAAAGTGATAATATAAAAGCAGGAATAGCTAGGACCCCGCACAGAGGTCTTTTAATGGCAACAGGTGTAAGCAAAAAGAACATGAATGCTCCGTTTATCGGAATTGCAAGTTCTTTTTCTGACCTTGTTCCGGGCCATATCGGAATGAGAGATTTAGAAAGACAAATAGAAAAAGGAATTCATTCTGCAGGCGGACAAGCTTTTGTATTTGGGGTTCCTGCAATATGTGATGGAATTGCAATGGGACACAGCGGGATGAGATATTCTCTACCCTCACGAGACCTGATTGCTGATTGCGTTGAAAGTGTTGCTGCAGCTCATCAACTCGATGGTATCGTACTACTTTCAAATTGCGATAAAATAACTCCTGGCATGATTATCGGGGCATTAAGACTAAATATTCCAGCTATCATTGTCACTGCAGGGCCTATGCTTGATGGTAACTGTCAGCATGAAACAAAACTTACAATGGTTACAGGCTCCTTTGAAGCGGTCGGAAAATTCGGAAAAGGCGAAATCACTAAAGAATTTCTGGAACTTATGGAAGAAGAATCTTGTCCTTCTGCAGGCGCTTGTCAAGGAATGTACACGGCAAATACAATGGCTTGTCTGACTGAAATATTAGGAATGTCTCTCCCTTATTGTGCATCATCTTCTGCTGTATCATCAAGAAAAAGAAGACTTGCTTTTGAAAGCGGTATGCAAATTGTAGAACTTGTAAAATCTAATACAAAACCTACTGATATAATAACAAAAGAAAGTCTTACAAACGCAATTACAGCATCGCTTGCGCTTGGTGGTTCTACAAATACTTTCCTGCACTTGCTTGCAATAGCTAACGCAGCTGAACTAGATATTACCATCAACGATTTTGACAAACTAAGCAGAAAAATTCACCAAATAGTAAAAATCAATCCGTCTTCAAAACTTACAATGAGTGATTTTCATAACGCTGGCGGAATCCCTGCTGTCATAAAATCTTTAGAAAAACAACTTTTTGAAACTAAAACAGTTTCCGGATTTACAAATAAAGAAATTGCTCAAAACGCTTATATAGATACAGAGGTAATTCCGATGTATGAAGATTCCGCATACACAGAAGCAGGTCTTGGCGTGCTATACGGAAACTTGGCAAAAGACGGATGTGTCATAAAAATTTCAGGAGTGGCACCTGAATGCTATGAATTTGAAGGGACAGCAGTTACATTTGACAGCGAAGAAGAAGCGATGAAAGCTCTTGAAAACGATACAATTAAATCAGGAGATGTTATCGTAATAAGATATGAAGGCCCCTCAGGCGGACCAGGTATGAGAGAGATGCTTGCTCCGACCTCTCTTTTAGTCGGAAAAGGCTTAGGCAAAAAATGTGCCCTCATAACAGATGGAAGATTTTCTGGTGCTACAAGGGGAATTTGTGTCGGACACATTTGTCCTGAAGCTGCAAAAGGCGGAGTAATAGCTCTTGTAAAAAACGGGGATAAAATAAAAATTGACATTCCTAACAGAAAAATTGAACTTTTAGTTGATGAAAAAGAACTGGGAAAAAGAAAAACAGAATTAAAACCTTTTGAGCCTAAAGTAAAATCAGGATATCTATATAAATATGCTAAAAATGTTCAAGACGCGAGTCATGGCGCAATAGTTTAGAAATTTGTGCTAACATTATGTTATGAAGGAATTAAAAGACTTTGCTGATGAAATAAATAAATGTTCCAAATGCGGACTTTGTCAATCGGTATGCCCTGTATACAAAATTACAGGGAATGATTGTGCCGTATCAAAAGGTAAATTCATTATGCTTGATGGTGTTTTGAAAGGAGATTTAAAACTCAGTAGAAACATCGAAAAATACCTTGATATGTGCCTAAAATGCGGCAAATGCAAAGACTTTTGTCCCAGCAATATCAATGTTTGTGAAATTTTTAATACAGCAAAATACCAGTATGCAAAAGATACTTTTAGCGGAAAACTTGAAAAATTTCTACAAAGTAAATTTATTTTCGGCAACTTTTTAAACCTGTTCAAATTCCTAAAATCGATAAACCCTAAGCTCAAATACACACAAAATCAAAACAGCTCAAAAACAAAACTAGTTTATTTCAAAGGCTGTGTAAATGAAATTCTGCCAAAAACTGAAAAAGCTTTGAAAAAGATATTCAAGAATTTGGATGTTGAATTAATTGAAAAAAATTTTGCCTGCTGCGGACTGCCATTTTTATCAAGCGGTAATTTAGAACGATTTGAAGAGGTCAAAAAACACAATTTAGAGTTGTTAAATTGTGAATATGATTATATTTTGACCGATTGCGCAAGCTGTGAAAGTACAATCAAATCATATCAGAACTTGAAAACGATAAATGCAGCTGAGTTTTTGGCAGAACAAAATATCAAATTTAAATTTACAAAACATACAAAAGTGACCTTTCACAAACCCTGCCACCTGGAGAGCTGCCAATTTTTAGACCAACTGTTTTCAAAATGTGAAAATGTTGAATATATTGAAATGAAAGATTTTGATGAATGCTGCGGATTTGCAGGAGAATTTTCGCTAAAAAACCCAAAATTATCAATGAAAATCGCAAAACAAAAAGCTATAAATATAATAAATACAAATGCAGATTATGTACTTACTACTTGTCCTGCATGCATTTTAGGAATTAAAGAAGGATATATTGCAGCAAATCCTATCGGCAAAAAGCTTCCTAAAATTCTTAATGTCATAGAATTTTTAGCAAAAGCAGACGATATTATAATAAATAATTAAATTACAGCTGAAGTCTTCTCAAATCAGGTAAAGCTCTGCCTGACCAATTCGGTAGTTCAAAATGAAAATGCGGAATTCCTGGACGCAAAGGATCTATAAACGTAGATTCTCCAATATCAATTACGGTTAATTTACCATCCTTTTCAATAAAATTGCTTGGAGTCGCATCGTTATAATAAATACCTAAATCATTCATATCCTGAAGTTTTCTGTTCACTGCTCTTATGCTGCCATGCATCAAATCAGGAGCTGCACCATCTTCCAAACCGTAAATTGCCATTTCAGCATCATAATCATAATAATAAAGCTTATTAGCATTTTTGCAATCATTCAAATTCAAATACCTGTCAATCTGCGCATCCAAAAACACGGAATCAGATCTATAGGCCTCAGCTATTTTCGCATTATAATTATCTCCATGTCTGAAATATCTGCTTTGGACTTTTATAACATAAGGCTTGGATATAGGTATATTGTCCCAGTTGACCATTTGAAGTTTTAAAGGGATTTTGCTGGATTCACCAAATGATAAAGGTTCTATCAACATATAATGCCCACTATATTCAAATTTACTTGTCTTACCACGTTCTAGAGGTAAATAAGCAAGCCAGTTTGCAAAGTTTTTCAAATCATCTACAAACTTGAAATCTTCAGGCAAATTTCCAAATCGGATATTATTTTCACCCCTTCTTTGCAGGGCAAAAAGATGCCAATTCGGAGAAACTTTTAGTAAATCATCAAAACTTTTAGCTTCTTTAAACAGATTTTTTGCATACGTTTTATAAGCCGTATAATACCCGCCATCTTCTTGAAGCCATTCTGTCAAATTTTTTATTCCGCCGATTTTGTCTTTCAACATCCTTGTAATATGAAGACTATCACGAGGATTTGCAGTAACTTCTTGTACAAATTTTTGAGACATTGCATCATCTGATGTTACCGCAAACAAAAACTCTTTAACTTTCCCTGCATCATCAAGAGTTGTTCGCAAAAAATCAACAAAGTTTTTACCTGAATTGGCAAATTTTTCAAACAATGCAGTATCTTCCACATTTTTGATCTCATAAGGTAATAATTTTTCATCCGTACTAAGATTTTTTACAATATTTTTTATATTTTCACTTGCTTCAGTTTTTGCACTATCAAGAGCTTTTTCAAGTTTATTTATTTTTTTACCTTTTAAAATATTCACAGATACAGCAGCACCAAGTCCTAAAACAGCCAAAGATGAAGTTATCAAAACGGTCTTATCTTTTAAAGATAATTTTTCTTTTGATGTTTCTTTTTCTTTTACCTCGGATGCTCTGAATTCAGGATGATAAAAACTTGTAATTGATTGAATTTTCATATGATTATAATAAACGAACAGATATTTTTTTGTTAGTTTTAATATAGGATTGTTACGTTATGTAACAATCCTATTTCACAAAATTTATTTACCTAATTCGTTAGCTTTAATTGTTGTTTTTTCAATCACATCGTAAAAAAGCTTATCAGAATGTTCATCATTCATAACAGAAATACCTACAAAAGTACATCCGCCCTTAGTCGCAACGTTGTCAATCAAAGTCTGCACAGGCATTTCACCTCGATTTAAAACCATTTTAGCAGATCCAATTGCGGTCTGAGTTGCAAGTAGCAAAGATTTTTCATAATCAAGCCCTAGCTTTTCACCTGCACGAGCCATATCTTCTATAACTTTATAGAAAAACGCAGGACCTGAGCCTGATATAGCTGTCACGATATCGATTTGCGACTCTTCTACTTCAATTACTTTACCTATACTTGAGAGCAAATTCATTACAAATTCTGCATCTTCTTCTGCCGCATACTCACCCTTTGTTACGGCACACATACCTTCTTTTACTAAAGCCGGAGTATTTGGCATAACTCTTATCACACGTGCATTAGGAACTATACTGTTAATAGTATTTGTAGATATGCCTGCGGCAATTGATACAATAAGTTTTTCCGGAGTGATTTCATCCTTAATTTCTTCTAATACATCCCTTACATAATTTGGTTTTGTAGCAATGAAAATTACGTCAGAATCCATTGTCAAAAATCTGTTATCAGAAAGCACATCAATACCTAAACGATTTTGAGCTAATTCAGCAATTTCACAATTTACCTCAGAACCTTTAAGTTGATATTTTTTATCTTTATCTGCAGATTTGACACCCAATATTATAGCACTTGCCATCTTTCCGCATCCGATAAAACCGATTTTTGTTAAAGATTTGTTCATATTATTTAACCTGCCCCTCTTGTTGTGTTGACTAATTATTTTTTTTCATCTAACATTAGAATTATACGACAAATATGAATTAAAAGGAATAAAGAAAATGAGACGTACACTAGAAGGAACAAAGATTAAAAGACAACACGTTAGCGGATTTAGAGCAAGAATGGCAACCCCAGGCGGACGCGAAGTATTAAACAGACGTCGTGCAAAAGGTCGTCATAGATTAGCAATCCAAGCTAAAAAACGTGCTTAATCTTATAAAAAGCAATTAACTTTTTTTTTACTAATAAAATTACACAGCAGGTCGGGATATTTCAGGCGTGCTGTGTTGTTGCGAGAAAAATTATGTTGCCAAAACAATACAGACTAAAAAATAAAGCCGCATTTGCCGCAACTTATAGAATAAAAAATTCCTTTCATAAAGGCGGAATAACTCTTTTTGCAGGGATAAAGAAGAAAGAAACTATCCAGACAAAAGTTGGTTTTGTCGTATCTAAAAAAACACATAAACGTGCAGTCAAAAGAAATAGACTAAAAAGACTTATGCGTGAAAGCTACCGACTCATTTTAAAATCAGGAACAACTTATAATTCTCAAGAATATCTTTCATTAATTTTTGTCGGCTCCTCAAAAGCTCTTGATAAAAACTTTAAAGAAATCTACAATATAATAAATAACCTACTGGAGCGACTATAATGCTTGAGGGAATTTATGTAGAAAACGTTCTAATGCATCCGACAATAAGGCCTTACCCGCAGCAGCCACAGAATATGTCTGGTGTAACCTTAGGTTCTAAATCAATATATCGGTACGCACTTGAAGAAAGTGATTACCCGACATTGACAATTGCGGATTATCTGTTTGACGGAGAAATGGATTTTATTCCCCCCGGACATTACGAATTAGCACTTTCTGATGATTGGGATTTTTTCATACTTATGCAAAGCAAAAACCCGATTGCAATAATTCCTGTAGTAAAAGTAGAAGAAGACGCCTCAGAAAAAGCACGTTTAGATGATCCGAAAAATAAAAAAAGGATGAAAAAAGAAGAAAAAGAGCGCAAAAAGATTAACGAAAAGCGAGCAAAAGTAGGGATGCCTCCTGATAAAGAAGATATCTATATGGAAGCGTCAATTGAATATGTAGAAGACGGGCATTATTATCGAGTAAAATATATCCGAGACACGATTAAAGCTTGGGGAATTATTAAAAGATAAGTAAAAATTAAAAAAGGGTTGCAAATAAAAATTTACATGTAATAATATGAATGGAAGTAGAATATATTTCTAAAAATTAAATATCGCGGGATGGAGCAGTCTGGTAGCTCGTCGGGCTCATAACCCGAAGGTCGTTGGTTCAAATCCAGCTCCCGCAACCATTTAAAAAGAGGTTTCAATAGTACTATTGAAACCTCTTTTAGTTATTTAATTTATATAAATTCCGCTCCCTACTTAGAAGAACCTTACTTGCTTATTATCAAGACTATTTTGTAGAATTTATTCCTCAAATGGTTTTAGTAAATCTGCTAAATTGATATATTCATTTTCAGCGGCATTTTTAATGCTGTGCATTTTTTGCTGGCTTCCTGAGGTTACAAATCCACTGTTGATATAATACATCGGTTCCTTTGATTGTACCGGAGGTCTGCATTCTCCTAATATATTATTATGATGTGAATTAAATTTGACTATTGGATTTTCAAAACTCTCATATAAATTATTTCCATAATGAGGGTTTTGCATTTCTCCTTCATAATAGTAGTTATGTGAAGAACCTTTTCGATAATATTTATTGCTTCCATCTGTATAATATTGTTCATCAATTACTTTGCCATCTCTATTTTTTAAATGTATTTGCTTGTAATTACCTTTTTGCATGAAGATATAAGGTTCCTCATTTCCGACTTGCTTTAAGAAAATTACATCTTCTTTTCCATTATGTATCCATTCTTTATGAAGACTTCCGTGGTCATAAGTTGTTATTACAGGTTTTCTGTTTCCAACACCATTTTCTGGACGGAAATAGTATCTTTTTACAGCACCGTTAGATTGAACTTTCTCAACAACTTTTAATTCTTCCACATTAAGTCCATTCAAGACTTTTCCGACATTTACTCTCGGTCTTTTCGCTGCTAATTCAGCAGCCGCTTTTTCTTCAGCTAACTTAGCAGCCTTTTCAGCCTCTTCTTTTGAAAGTTTTTCTGCCTTTATAGCCTTTTCTTTTGCTTCAACTGCCCTTGAATAATTTGTTCCTTCATCTTTAAAATTACCATAGTTTGAATGTTCTGTACCAAAGCCAGTTTCTCCTGAACGTTTTCTTGATAAAGTGTGTTTATAATTCAAATTCGTAACGGGCTCTTCATACATTGTGTCAAACGAAGATGATAGAGGATATTCATCATATACTCTATCTTGAGTCGCTTTTACTTCATAACTGTTATTATTTTTATAGTGTAAATCTTTATGTTCAAGCTGACCTTTTGCATTGTATTCTTTTACCATAGTCTCTTTATAGCCTGACATTGCCATTGTATCTCTATAATCTTTTTCTATAGTAATTTGATTTCCGCCTAAAATTCCATCTGATTTTTTTGCTACGGTCTTTGTTCTGTCTATTTCTCGACCACCTGATTCAAAATGATATCTATCATTTGGCCATCTTGTCCAAACCTGTGTTCTTGTTGATTTACTGCCATTGTCTAGGACTTCAGTTTCTACTTTGAAAAGTTTATATATATCATCACCATGCTTTGTTTTCGTCAAAACTTCTCTTTGCATTGTCTGAATGCCGGTAATGGGATCTTTACTAAACATTGTACTTGGAGGTAGTTTAGTTTCTGTTAAAGTTTTTGAGATATTACGACCTTTTGCCTTAAAAACAGTTTTTACCCCACTATAAATATGTTTTAGACCGACTGATAAAATCCCCATATTTTTCCCTTTTACTTTTCGTCACTTATAAATATTAAGTATGGGGATATATAAATTTTGCCTTTTCTTTTGATTTATTTAAGAATTGTTAAACCTTACAAAATAAGAGAAAAATCTGACATACCTCGCTTATACAATTAATATTTTTATAAATTTTCAAACCTCATATCATTAAATTTTCTTAATATTTATCAAAATTTATTAAAGAATATCTGATTTGATGTCGTTTTCATTTGTGTGTAGAAGTTAATAAAGGAATTCTTGTATGTTAGAACGCTTAAATAGTGTAAACACTAACAATAATAAAGTGTCTAAGGAAGATACAATTAATAAAAAGAGAGAATTAAGAGCGAAAAGCGAATACATTGTAGATAAAGATACAACTATCGCTCAACTTGCAAAAAAATTCGGAATGTCACCTGAGGAATTTAAAGAACAAACCGGATTGAAAAGCTCTCAAATAAAAGCAGGACAGGTTATTAAAAACATACCAACCGCCAAAATTGGTGAAGGCAAAGGCTTAACTTCACTTGCAAGAGAATATGGTATGTCACTAGCTGATTTTTGTGAACTTAACGGCATTGATAAAACCTATCCACCGCAAAAAGGAGAATTCTTTTATGTAAAACTCGGGAATAAGCCAAAAACTGAGAATACACAATCAAATAGTAAAGCTCAAGAAGCTGCCCAGACAACAAAAACTGCAGAAAAACTTGATAATGAAACTCTTGCAGAAATAAATAAGATTAAAACTCCTGCAGAGATTGCAAAAGCTCTTTTTGACACCACTGACTCAGAACGAGGAGCTGTCGGCAAAGGCAAATTTGATGCTATCTTCGACAAATTGAACAAAAATAATATCAACGAAGTTTTAAAGGAATATAAAAAAATCTCTCCTGATGAAACGCTTATAAACACAATTTCATCAGAATGGGGAAGCGATAAGGAAGTCAGAAAAAACGCAATGACTAAAATATATGATCTTCTATCTGAAAAAGCAGGGACGCCTAAAGCAACAGATGAAAGACGCGAAGCTTTTTTGAAGGAGCTTAATGATGAATTTAACTCTTTCGGAACGGTATCAACAAAGAAACTTGATAAAATGATTTTTAATATGTCTGAAAAAACTCCGACAGAAATCGCTTCAGCCCTGAAAGATGCCGCTAAAACAAAAGGTTGTATTGAAAAAGATGATTTTAAAATGTCTTTTGCAGATATTGACAAAAACAATGTAATTGAAGTTTTAAAAGAATACGACAAAATTAAAGGCAACGGATTATTTGCTGACTCAAGCCTTCTGGATACTATAGCTTCAGAATGGAGCAGTTCAAAAGAAAGCAGAAAAGAGGCTATGACAAAAATTTATGATCTTGTAGCTCAAAAAGTCGGCTCTCAAATTGCCACTCCTGAAAAAAGAGCTGAGTTTATGGACGAATTGAATGCCCAATTTGACTCTTTTGGCACAGTATCGACAAAAAAACTTGACGAAATTCTTCAAAATTACATCTATCCGAACGGAAAGTCTGAAGCTGAAGATACTCAAACAAATTCTGATACTAAGACAGAAAAAAGACCAAACACAGGAAGTAATGCACTACATTTAAGCGGAAAACCTTATCCCAATGAAATTTTTTATTCAACAAATGGAGGTCACAGCAAGGACATAACCCCTACCACTATGACGAGCATAAAAAATAAAGAGGGGAATTACGTAAATGCAGGCACATTGAAATCCTGGGCGCTAAGCAGCGGTAAAAAAGATGTCGGCTTTAAAGATGTAAAAGATCCTTTTATTGTGAGACCTTTACCGAATTACAACAGTGAAACAAAAAAAATTGAAGCCGTAACTGAAGTCCTAGATCCGATACAAGATGGCAATTTATCAGGGAAAGTCGTCGTACTTAACCCAGGACATGGCGGATACCAACAGAAAAATGGATATTTCGATGCCGGGACAGTGCTTTCTGTTAAAAACGCTCAAGGTGAAGAAATGCCGATAGAAGAATGGCGAGTTGCTCAAAGTTATGTCGAAAAAATGTCAGATAACTTGCGAGAAAGAGGTGCAAAAGTAATAATTGTCTCAGGTGCCGTAAAAAACGGCGGAATGGCAAAACAAAAATACCTTGAAGAAATGTTTGCTGGCAACAAAGGCTCTGATGATGTTCGTGAGGTTATGCAAAATACTGATAAAAAAGATTTATTATTCTTATCAGTTCATGTCGAATCAGCAAAGCAAAATCCAAGTGATAAAAAATGTACGGTAAGACACACTAAAGAAATCGATAAGCAGTTGGCAGATAATATAAATAAATACGTAAGAGAAGGCTTTAAGAGCCTTACTCCTGACGTTGAGCCTGATAATCTTTATGTAAACAGAGCATCAAAAGGAATTCCATCCTCACTGATTGAAATAGGAAACATTGCTAATGAAGAAATTACAAATTCTTTATTATCAGAATACGACCAGAAAAAATATGCTGAATGTATCGCAAATGCAATAGAAGCAACTTTACTTGATGAAAGGTCAAACCCAAATGACACAAATAAATCTGAATCCGACACAAGACAATAAAACAAAAACGCAAACCGTTGAAGAAAAAGGTCTTTGGACAAGAGCCAAAGAATATGCTATGAGTTTATTTACAGATATCGTGAACTTTTTCTCAGACGATCCTCCAGCACCTGTTGCTGAAGCTAAAGAAATTCCTCTTATTAGAGATATTTCAGATGAAGAAATTCAGCAAGCTGATATTAGAAAAAAATATCTAGAAATTACTCCAAACCCAGACCATAAAATAGCAAAGGGAGAAACTATTTCCGAAATAGCAGAAAATATTGGGGTACAGCCTGAAACTATTCTTGCATTAAACGGGCTCAGCGAAAAAGATGCCAAAAGACTTTCTCCTGGACAAATATTAAAGTTGCCCCCGACACGAACTCCTAAAAACATCAGCACCCTAAAAGATGTTTCAAAAGCAATGGGGGTAAGCTATGATTTTATTCTTAACTTGAAAAAGCTTGAGGATGGTGAAGATATGAAACTTAACGAATTTCATAACGAACCTTACATGGATAACGGCAAAACAAAAACCATAGGTATAGGCCACGTCTTTAAAAAAGGAGATCCAGAAAAACTTACAAATAAAGAAGTATTAGAATTATTTGCAAAAGATCTTTTAAAAATGGAAGATCATTTAAGAGTTCTTATGGGCGGAGAAAAAAAATATGACAGCCTGCCTCAACCGATTAAAGAAGCTCTTCTTGATATGGCATTCAACAAGGGTACCGATATTATTAAAAATACAGAAGGTCTTTTATGGTGCTTGAAAAATGAAAGATATGAAGCTGCAATTTGTAAAATGACAAATAATATTTCAGTTGCGACACAAAAACCGATGAGCGGACTAAGCAAACGCAGATTATTTGATATGTCTGTCGCAAGCAAAATTTACAACGGGAATATTCCAAAAAGCATTCTCAATACAGCACAAAAGACTTATAATGAAGGAATCAAACTTTTAAGAGAAGAATTCCCCGACAAAAAAGATTTTGAAGCTCAGTTGGTAAGTTATAACAATAACGTTCAAAAATTCTGGAACAATAAAATTAAAGTCATAAAAGAGTAACTAATTATATGTAATTCAAATTATACAGTTATCTATTCTCCTGATATTTTAACCTCAGGGCAGTTTTCTTCCTGATACAAAATTGATTTGAAAAAATCTCGGTTTAAATCAAATGTTTCTTTATTGAATTTTCCATTCTTATTTTTGCCCCACCAATATGAAACTTTTTGTGGTGAAGATGATAAATTTCTCAATCTCATTGCTTGCAGCTTATTATTTTTATAAATTGCAGATAGAGCCTTTGCACCTTTAGATTTTTCAACTTCTTTAATCAGGATATCTCCGGTTTTTGAATCTCTGGCAGTTACTATTTTAGAATTGTTGTAATTCAATATATCAGTAATGATTCTGTTACCATCTTGAATTGTCCTTACCCATTTTATCAGACGATTGCCTTTTTGATCTTTTAATGGGAATTGCTCTCCTGTTGTTTTGTCAACACCTTTTATTACAACAGGCTTATAACCGTCTATAAGATTCAACATTGAATCAAATACTCCTTGACTTCTGCGAACTTGTGCTCCTTTTAGCCTTAGGCCGCTTCTAAAAGTCCTTGTATCATACGCTATTGCTAAACTTTTCATTACTTACCTTTTTTAAAAATCTGCTATTTATATAAATCTACACACGACCGTAACAGTCTTCATATCTTATTATATCATCTTCTGAAATATAATCACCTTTTTGGACTTCGATTATTTTCAATTCTTTATCATAAGGGTTTTGCAAAGAATGTTTCATACCAACAGGGATATCAATGCTATCGCCTTGATAAAGGTTATATTCTTTACCGTCTTTTAGTACAAGAGCCTGTCCCTCTAAGACAACCCAATGTTCTGAACGATGATTATGAGATTGGATAGAAAGCTTATGCTTCGGCAATACACATATCGTCTTTGTCAAATAACCTTCTCCGCTATTCATACAAGTATAATAGCCCCAAGGTCTAAATACTGTTTTATGAAGTTTTATCGTATCACTTTGTTTTTGCTTTAGTTTTTCATATAAGTTTTTGACATTCTGTGATGAATTTAATCCGCAAGCCATTATAGCATCTTCAGTTTCTACAAGAATAATATTTTCTAGCCCTGATACTGCTACTAATTCTTTTTGAGAATATATAAAAGAATTTTTCACATTATCCGTGATAACTTTTCCTGTCAATACGTTGCCGTTTTCATCTTTTTCTTTAATATTATAGATAGATTGCCATGAGCCTAAATCATTCCAATCTGACTGCAACTCTACTAATGCAACTTTATCGCTTTTTTCCATAATTGCATAGTCTATTGATATAGATGGCATTTTTTCATAAGTTGAATATTCTATCTGTGAAGTATTTGCAAAATTTAAGTCTATAACTTGTTTTGAAATTTCAGGAGCAAATTTTTCAAACTCTTTCATAAAAGTAGAGATTTTACCCATGAAGATTCCGCCATTCCAATAATATTGTCCTGAGGCAAGATATTTTTCAGCTGTTTGGACATCCGGTTTTTCAACAAATTTATCAACAACAAAACCCTCTAATAATGGTTTTAGAGTTTTTATATACCCGTAACCTGTCTCAGGATATGTAGGTTTTATACCAAAAGTTACGATATACCCCATTTCTGCCAGCGGTTTTGCCATTCTGACAGTCTTATCAAAAGCTTCGTGATCTTTTATCAAATGATCTGAAGGTAGAATTATTACAATATCATCTTCTTTTTGTCTTTGGTTAAAATATTCTAAAGAACAAGCGATAGCTGGAGCTGTATTACGTCCTAGAGGCTCAGCCAAAACAACATTTTCTTTGCTTATTTTATTAAGCTGTAATTTTATATCCTGAAAATGTTTTACATTAGTAATTGTAAGAACATCTTTCGGGTTAATAAACTTAGTCAATCTTTCAAAAGTCTGCTGTAATAGACTTGTATCATTATCAACACTTAGTAATTGTTTTGGATACATCTCTCTTGAAAGGGGCCATAAACGGCTTCCGCTTCCACCTGCTAGTATTATCGCTTTCATATCTACCTCATTTAGTTAGTTTCGTTATAAACAATCTTTTTTAAATTTACGGCACGCAACAGTCCTACATTATGCATAAATTTTTCATTAAACCAAATAAAATTATTTTGTTCTAGTTGTTTTGTAATATTTTCATATCCTTTAAAATGCCATTCAACAACTATTATTGAAATATATTTTAATAAATCAGCATTTATTAAGTCTTCCAAAACATCATATTCAGAACCTTCTATATCTAATTTTAACACAATATTATCATTTGGATGAGTAATAAGAATTTCTTTTAATATTTCAGAAGATTTTTTTATAATTATATTAGTTTTTTCAATATATTCTGATAAATTTTGAGCGTGAAAAAATTCTTGTGTTGAATTTATTGCACTCAAATTAATATCATTATTAGTTTTAACTTCTAATTCTACATTATCTTTTCCCCACCCAAAGTTAAATAATTTAATTTTATTTTTATACTCCGGGTTTAAATTAACATTTTTAACTGCAAAATTGTATGTTTTCTGAAAAGGTTCATAGGCATAAACTTTTTGAATATTTTTTTGCATTGCTGCATATAAGACAGAATCCCCAATATTTGCACCAACATCAATAAAAACCGCATTAT